>JAQGLR010000411.1 GCA_028292765.1 Massilia sp.
TCGCTGCACCTGACGACGCGCCGCCTGTGGTCCTGGCGCAGCGAATTCGGGTCCGCCACGGCCTGGTCGCAGCGCCTGGGCAGGGCGGTGTGCGCCGCCGGTCCGCACGGATTCTGGCCCGGGGTGACCGCCGGCCATTTCGACACTTTGCAGGAGCTACGCGCATGAAACCATTTCTGGCAATCGAACGCGACGGCGCGATCCTCATCGTGCGCATGGACAGTCCCGAGACCCGCAATGCCTTGAGCCTGCCCTCGCAGATGCAGGAATTCGTCGACATGTGCGCCATGGTGCGTGCCGACCATGGCATCAAGGTCGTGGTCCTGACCGGTAACGGCAGCGCGTTCTGCGCCGGCGGGAACGTCAAGGACATGGCCGAACGTGGCGGCATCTTTGCCGGCTCTCCCTATGAAGTGAGCGAGAGCTACCGCAACGGCATCCAGCGCATTCCGCTGTGCCTGTACAGCCTCGACGTGCCCGTGATCGCGGCCCTGAATGGCCCGGCCATCGGCGCAGGGCTCGACCTGGCCTGCATGTGCGACGTCAGGATTTCCGCCGATACCGCCAAATTTGCCGAAAGCTTCGTCAAGCTGGGCATCGTGCCCGGTGATGGTGGCGCCTGGCTGCTGCCGCGCATCGTCGGCATGCCCAAGGCCAGCCTGATGGCGCTGACCGGCGACACCATCGATGCGGCCACCGCCCTTGCCTGGGGCCTAGTCACCGAAGTCGTGCCCGCCGCAGGGCTGATGGATGCCGCCCTGGCGATCGCCCGCCGCATGGCTTCCAATCCCTCGCACGGCCTGCGGCTGACGAAGCGCCTCCTGCGCGAGGGCCAGCACATGCGGCTCGATTCGCTGCTGGAAATGTCCGCCGCCTACCAGGCGCTGGCGCACCATACCGAAGACCACGCGGAGGCGGTGTCCGCCTTCCTCGGCAAGCGCGAACCGCAGTACCAGGGACGTTAGAGCCCTGCATATCATCAGGAGAGACAACAATGCGCAGCGTATTCCGGGAAGACCATCACATGTTCCGCGAGATGGCACGACGGTTCATCGAAAACGAAATCGTGCCGCACCTGGCCGAGTGGGAGCACGCGGGCATCGTGCCGAAGTCGCTATGGCGCAAGGCCGGCGAGGTCGGGTTGCTGTGCTCGACCGTCCCCGAGGAGTACGGCGGGGCCGGCGGCGACTTCGGCCACTCTGCGGTCATGATCGAGGAACTTGCCCGCGTGAACGCGACCGCGATCGGTTTCACGACGCATTCGGAAATCGTCGCCCCCTATATCGTTGCCTATGGCAGTGAACAGCAGAAGCGCAAATGGCTGCCGAAAATGGTCAGCGGCGAGACGATCGGCGTGATCGCCATGAGCGAACCAGGCGTCGGCTCGGACCTGCGCTCGATGCGCACCAGCGCCCGGCGCGAGGGCGACGAGTATGTGGTGAACGGCCAGAAGACTTTTATAACCAACGGCGGCAATGCCGACCTGATCGTCACCGCGACCAAGCTCGATCCGACCGCCAAGGAGCTCACGCTGATCTGCGTCGAGGCCGACAGTCCCGGCTTTTCGAAAGGGAAGCTGTTGGAGAAAATCGGATTGAAGGGCCAGGACACGTCGGAGCTGTTCTTCGACGAGGTGCGGGTTCCCGTCGAACACCGCCTGGGCGAAGAGAACAAGGGCTTTTCCTACCTGACGCACCAGCTGGCATGGGAGCGCACCATCATTGGCCTGCGCGCCGCCGCCTGCATCGAGGCGCTGCTGGACGACACGCTGGAGTACGTGCGCGAGCGTAAAGTCTTCGGCAAGACAGTCTTCGATTTCCAGAACACGAAGTTCAAGCTGGCCGAGTGCAAGGCGCAGGCGACGATGCTGAGGGTCTTCGTCGACGACTGTTTGGCGAAGGCCATGCGCGGCGAACTGTCGGCCGAAGTCGGCGCCATGTGCAAGCTGCTGGGGTCCGAAATGCAGGGCAAGATCCTCGATGAGCTGCTCCAGCTGCACGGCGGCTACGGCTTCATGAGCGAGTACAAGATCAGCCGCGCCTGGGTCGATGCCCGGGTAGCGCGGATCTACGGCGGTACATCCGAGATCATGAAAGAGATTATCGCGCGCTCGCTGTAGTTGCCCGACGCCGGCGGCGCGCGGCGCCTTTCACGTTTCGAGACCAGTCTCCCTCCGTGTACCGCACAGGGACGGGAGACATGTTTGCCTACGCCTTTCATCAAAACCTCTGGGGACCTGTCATGAATTCACCGCTCACCTTTGATGCGGACGCCGCCTTGCGCGCCGTCACACTGGACGACAAATACACCGTGGACCGTGGCCGCATCTACCTGAGCGGCGTGCAGATGCTGGCGCGCCTGCCGATGCTGCAGAAGACGCGCGACCTGCGCGCGGGCCTGAATACCGGCGGCTATGTGTCCGGCTACCGCGGCTCGCCGCTGGGCGGGCTGGATTTGGCGCTGTGGAAGGCGAAGAAGCACCTCGACAGCCATGACGTCGTGTTCCAGCCGGGCCTGAACGAAGACCTGGCCGCCACCGCCGTGTGGGGAACGCAACAGGTCAACCTTTACGAGAGCGCGACGCGCGACGGGGTGTTCGGCATGTGGTACGGCAAGGGGCCGGGTGTCGACCGCTCGGCGGACGTCCTCAAGCACGCCAATTCGGCCGGGACCTCGCAGCATGGCGGCGTGTTGATGCTGGTCGGCGACGACCATGCCGCCAAGTCGTCGACCGTAGCGCACCAGTCCGAGCACCTCCTGATCGCCTGCGGCATTCCGGTGCTATATCCGTCAAACGTGCAGGAATTCCACGACTACGGCCTGCATGGCTGGGCCATGAGCCGCCACGCGGGCCTGTGGGTCTCGATGAAGTGCGTGACTGACGTGGTCGAGTCTTCGGCCTCGATCGAGATGGACGCGGACGGCCTGCACATCGTGATCCCCGATGCGCCCCTGCCGGAGGGCGGGCTCGGCATCCGCTGGCCGGACGCGCCGCTCGACCAGGAATCCCGCCTCGTCGACCACAAGTGGTATGCGGCGCTCGACTACATCCGCGCCAACAAGCTGAACAAGATCGTGCTCGACGCGCCGCAGGCGCGCTTCGGTATCGTCGCCGCCGGCAAGGCCTACCTCGACCTGCGCCAGGCGCTGGCCGACCTGGGCCTCGACGACGATGCTTGCTTGCGGATCGGCATTCGAATCCTGAAAGTCGGCTGCGTGTGGCCGCTGCATGCGCAGGACGTGCAGGAGTTCGCCGCCGGGCTGGAGGAGATCCTGGTGGTCGAGGAAAAACGGCAGGTGCTCGAATACGCGATCAAGGAACAGCTCTACAACTGGCCGCACGCGCAGCGGCCGCGCGTGTATGGCAAGTTCGACGAGCGCGACGGCGCCGGCGGCGAGTGGTCGGAGCCGCGCGGGCAGTGGCTGCTGCCGGCCCGTTACGAGCTCTCGCCGGCGCTCGTCGCGCGGGCGCTGGCGCGACGGCTCGGTCAGGCCGGACTGCCCGAAGACCTGTGTACGGCGATGGAGGCGCGCATCGCCATTATCGACGCCAAGGAGCGCGAAGCCGCCCGCCCGCGCGCGACGGCCGAGCGCAAGCCCTGGTTCTGCTCGGGCTGCCCGCACAACACCTCGACCCGCGTACCGGAAGGCTCGCGCGCGCTGGCCGGCATCGGTTGCCACTACATGGCGCTGTGGATGGACCGGCGCACCGAGACCGTGACCCAGATGGGCGGAGAGGGTGTCAGCTGGCTGGGACAAATGCACTTCACCAGCGACAAGCACGTCTTCGTCAACCTCGGTGACGGCACCTATTTCCATTCCGGGCTGCTGGCGATTCGCGCCGCCATCGCGGCAAAGGCAACGCTGACCTACAAGATCCTCTATAACGATGCGGTAGCCATGACCGGCGGCCAGCCGGTGGACGGCACGCTGACGGTGCCGCAGATCGCGCAGCAGGTGGTGGGGGAGGGCGCCGCGAGGGTGCTGGTGGTGAGCGACGAGCCGGAAAAATACGCGGACCGGACCGGCTTGCCTGCAAATGTGACGGTGCATCACCGCGATCAATTCGACGCCTTGCAGCTGGAGTTGCGCGAAGTGGCGGGCGTGTCGGTCCTCATCTACGACCAGACCTGCGCCACCGAAAAGCGCCGCCGCCGCAAGCGCGGCGATTACCCGGATCCGGCCAGGCGCGCTTTCATCAATCCGGCCGTGTGCGAAGGCTGCGGCGACTGCTCGGTCAAGTCGAACTGCCTGTCGGTCGAGCCGTTGGAGACGCTGCTTGGCACCAAGCGCAAAATCAACCAGAGCTCGTGCAACAAGGATTTCTCTTGCGTGAACGGTTTCTGCCCGAGTTTCGTCACTGCCGAGGGGGCCCAGCTGCGTCGGCCGAAGCTTGCCGCCGCCGATGCGCCCGCGAAGCTGGCGCCTGCGCAGTTGGTACCTGATCCTGTGCTGCCCCCGCTCGACGGCGTCTGCGGCATCGTGGTGCCGGGCGTGGGCGGGACTGGGGTAGTAACGATCGGGGCGCTGCTGGGAATGGCTGCGCACCTTGAGAACAAAGGCGTCAAGGTGCTCGATATCACCGGACTGGCGCAAAAGGGCGGGGCGGTGCTCAGCCATGTGCAGATCGCCGCGCGCCCGGACCAGATCCATGCGACACGGGTACCGACCGGGGAAGCGGCGGTGCTGATTGGCTGTGACGCGATGGTATCGGCGTCCGGCGACGCCCTGTCACGCGTACGCCGGGGCCGCACGCGTGCGGTCGTCAACAGCGCTTCGGTGCCGTCGGCCGCCTTCCTGTCCAACCCAGACTGGACCTTCCCCGGCGCGGCGGCCGAGGGCGACCTGCGCGCCGCGATTGGCGACACCTGCGAATTCATCGACGCCAACGCGCTGGCGCTACGCCTGTTCGGCGACAGCATCTACGCCAATCCGCTGCTTCTCGGCTACGCCTGGCAGAAGGGTTGGGTGCCGCTTGGACGCGCTGCCCTGCTACGCGCCATCGAACTGAACGCCGTGTCGGTCGAGAAGAACCAGCAGGCCTTCGAAGCCGGCCGCCTGGTGGCGCACGACCCTGGCATGCATCCTGTCGGTGGGGCGCAAGCAGCCCAGGCCGGCATCGTGATGGCAATGCCGCGCACGCTGGATCGCCTGGTTGAGGAGCGGGTCGACCTGCTGAGCGAGTATCAGGACCGCGCGTATGCGCGGCGCTACCGGCTGGCGGTAGAGCGGCTGCGCGCGACCGAGGGCGCGCTTGCAGTCAAGGGCAGGCTTGCGCTCACCGAAGCGGTCGCGCGTAACCTGGCCAAGCTGATGGCCTACAAGGACGAATACGAAGTGGCGCGCCTGCACAGTTCGCCGGAGTTCATCGAAGAGCTACGCAAGCAGTTCGAGGGCGAACCGGGAAAAGACTACACGCTGAACTTCCATCTCGCGCCGCCCCTGTTAGGGGCGCGCGACGCCGACGGGAAGCTCGTCAAGCGCCGCTTCGGACCGTGGATGATGGGGGCCTTCAGCGTGCTTGCGCGCCTTAAGAGGTTGCGTGGTACTCCCTTCGATCCGTTCGGCAAGACCGACGAGCGGCGCCGCGAGCGCGAGCTGGTCAAGGACTATTTTGCGCTCATCGACCTGTTCTGCACGAGCCTGACGCCGGAGAACATCGGCGCCGCGCTCGAGCTTGCGCGCCTGCCGGAGAAAATCCGTGGCTACGGCCACGTGAAGGAAAAATCCATGGATGCAGCGCAGGAAAGCCGGGCGCTGTTGATGGAACTCTACGGTGCGCCTCTAACTAAATTACAACAAGCCTGAAGGAGTGGAGCATGAAGGTACTAGTACCCGTCAAACGCGTGGTCGACTATAACGTCAAGGTCCGCGTCAAGTCCGACGGCAGCGGCGTGGATATCGCCAACGTCAAGATGTCGATGAACCCGTTCGACGAAATCGCGCTCGAAGAAGCGACCCGTTTGAAGGA
>JAQGLR010000422.1 GCA_028292765.1 Massilia sp.
GGCTATTACAGCCTGCGCCTCGGTGCCTGGCGCATTATCTCGCTCGACAGCAACCTGGCAGCGGCGCCGCACGCGGCCCAGCTGGCCTGGCTGAAGCAAGCCTTGGCGCAGGAGGAAGCAAACAACAATGTGGCCGACACCAAGCCCTGCACGCTGGCGTTCTGGCACCACCCCCTGTACAGCTCGGGCGGGCACGGCAGCATGCCGAAGATGCAGGACGCCTGGGCGCTCCTGCACGCCGCCGGCGCCGAACTGGTATTGTCCGGCCACGACCACGATTACGAGCGCTTCGCGCCCCAGGACGCGCAGGGCCGGTTTGACGCCGCCGGCGGCGTGCGCCAGTTCGTGGTGGGCACCGGCGGCGCCTATGCAACACCGTTCCTGCGCCTGAGGCCGCACAGCGAAGCGCGCGACGCCAGCCGCAACGCCGTGCTGCGCCTGCGCCTGCATGCGGGCGGCTACGACTGGGAATTGCTGGAAGCGGCCCCATCTGCACTGCCGAACGCCTCGCCGCCCGACCGCGGCAGCGGTCGCTGCCACTGAATTACAACTGAGTTACAACCGAACATCATCAGGAGCACCCCATGAATACCCGTCCGCTGGTCGCCGCATCGCTGTTGATGGCCGCCCTGAATGGCGCCGGCGCACAAACCGGCGCAGGCGCAGCCGCGGCGCGAAGCGCGGCGGCGGATGCCGGCCCCGTCCCTGGCAACAAGGTCCCCGGCATCCCGACCATCGCCTTCGACAAGTACACGCTGCCCAACGGCCTGCAGGTGATCCTGGTCGAAGACAAGCGCCTGCCGCTGGTCGCCGTCAACGTCTGGTACCACGTCGGCCCGGCCAATGAAGTGCCGGGCCTGACGGGCTTTGCGCACCTGTTCGAACACATGATGTTCGCCGGCAGCAAGCACCTGCCGCGCGGCCTCGCCGACCGCCTGCTGGAAGGCGCCGGCGCCAGCGACAGCAACGGCAGTACCGACTACGACCGCACCAATTACTACGACACGGTGCCCTCGAACCAGCTCGAGCTTGCCCTGTGGGTGCATGCCGACCGCATGGGCTACCTGCTCGACGTGCTCGACCAGAAGTCGCTGACCAACCAGCAGGACGTGGTGCGCAACGAGCGCCGCGAAAGCGTCGAGAACGAGCCCTACGGGATCGTCGAGGAGGCGCTGAACCACGCGCTGTTCCCGAAGGACCACCCGTACCGCGCCTCGGTCATCGGCTCGCACACCGACATCCAGAACGCGAAACTGGCCGACGTGCGCGACTTCTTCACCAGCTATTACGGACCGAACAACGCCAGCATCGTGATCGCCGGCGACATCGACAAGGCCAGGACGCGCGCCCTGGTCAGCAAATACTTCGGCAGCCTGCAGCGCGGCCCGGCGGTGGTGCGGCCGCAAGTGGCGACGCCGCCGATCACGGTGGAAAAGCGCCTGGTGGTACCGGACCGGGTGGAACTGCCGCGCGTGTACATGGGCTGGCTCACGCCGCCCGCCTACCAGCCGGGCGACGCCGAGCTGGCCGTGCTGGCCCAGATCCTCGCGGGCGGCAAGTCGAGCCGCCTGTACAAGTCGCTCGTCTACGAGCGCCAGATCGCGCAGGACGTGGACGCCAACCAGGACTCGCGCGCGCTGACCTCGGCCTTCACCATCGAGGTGACGGCGCGCATCGGCCATACCCCTGCCGAACTGGAAACGGCGATCGACGCCGAGCTGGCCGCGCTGCGCGACAAGGGTCCATCGGACGCGGAGGTCGAGCGCGCGCGCAACCAGATCGAAACGGCGATACTGAGCTCGCTGGAAAAGCTGGGCGGCGATGGCCTGGCCGACCAGCTGAACCACTACAACCAGTACACGGGCGACCCCGGTTACCTGGGCCAGGACGTGGCGCGCTTGCGCCAGATCACGGCGCTTGACGTGCGCCGCGCGGCGCACACCTGGCTGCAGGAGCGTGCGCGGGTGCTGGTCGCCGGCGTTCCCGGCATCCCGGAATTGCCGCCGGATCCACCGGCGCCGAAGCCGCCAAAAGCCGCCAAGGCGGTGGCCAAGGCGGGCCCCGGCGGCATCAACGAAGCCGAGGCCTGGCGTGCCCAGATGCCGAAAGCCGGGCCGGCGCCACGCCTGAACCTGCCGCGCGGGGAATCCTTCAAGCTCGCCAACGGCCTGACCGTGATCCACCACTACAACCCGGCGCTGCCGCTGGTGGCGGCCGAGCTGGTGATCAAAAGCGGCTCGAGCGCCAACCCCGGCGCGCTGCCGGGCCTTGCCGGCTTTACCGCGCAGATGCTGACCGAGGGCACCGCCACCCGCAGCGCGCCGCGCATCGCCGACGAAGTCGCGCAACTCGGCGCCTTCCTCGACGCCGGCAGCAGCACCGATGCCTCGAACGTGTCGCTGCTGGCGCTGCGCGCGAACTTCGGCGCGGCGCTCGACGTGCTGGCCGACGTCGTGCGCAACCCCTCCTTCCCGACCGCCGAAGTCGAGCGCCAGCGCGCCAGCCGCCTGGGCGAACTGATGCAGCAGCGCGACGAACCGGAAATCGTCGCCGCGCTGGCCGCCGGCGGAGCCTTGTACGGCCCGCGCCATCCTTTCGGCTTCGGCCAGCTCGGCACGGAGCCCGCGGTCCGCGCCGTGACGCGCGAGGACCTGCTGTCGTTCTGGCGCCGCCATTACGTGCCGGGCAATGCGGCGCTGGTGGTGTCGGGCGACATCTCGCGCGCGGAACTCAAGGCGCTGGCCGAAGCGCGCTTCCTGGGCTGGAAAGCGAACGAAGCACCGCCGCAGGCAGCGGGCGAACCGGTGCAAACGCGCGCGCGCGTGGTATTGGTCGACCAGCCCGGCGCCGGCCAGACGGCATTGCGCCTGACGGTCCTCGGCGCCGAGCGCAAGACGGCGCTGTATCCGGCGCTGGAAGTGATGAACGCGGCCTTTGGCGGGTTGTTCACCAGCCGCATCAACCAGAACCTGCGCGAGGACAAGGGCTACACCTACGGCGTGTACTCGGGCTTTCGCTACGACCGCACGCCGGGCCCGTTCGTCATCGCCGGCAGCGTGCGCGCCAATGTCACCGGCGCGTCGGTGACGGAACTGCTGCGCGAAGCGCAGGCGATGGTCGACCAGCCCCTCGGCCAGGCCGAACTGGCGGGCGCCCGCAATGCCGAGCTGCTGTCGCTGCCGAACCGGTTCGAGACCAACAGCGACATCGGCGCCAGCCTGGCCGAAACCTTCGTGTTCGACCTGCCGCTCGATTACTACAGCGCCCTGCCCGCGCGCCTGGCGGCCGTGACCGCCGCCGACGTGCAGGCCGCCGCCAGGCGCTATCTCGATCCGCGCCGCCTGATCGTGGTGGCGGTCGGCGAGCGCAAGCGCATCCTGCCGCAGCTGGAAAAGCTGAAGCTGGGTCCGGTCGAGGTACGGAATACGGAAGGCCAACTGCGCCAGTAAGCCTGCAGGCCAGATGGCAGGAAGGCGGTCAAGCGGCGCCCACCGCCATGCGGCAGCCATGAAGTGTTGTAGTAAATACACGAATTTATCTCGGAAGCATAAAATCACTTCATGTGGTTTTCCATAATGCAATAATGATCTGCTATCGGCAATCGCCGTAATCTCACCTCATTCTTGCCATGGAAAACCATTTAGCCCAGGAGTCGCACCTGGCGTCCGTTTCGCGTGTGCGCTCGCCCCGTCGGTTTCGCATTGCACTGGCCGTCATGCTCGCCGGCCTGCTGGCAGGTGAAGTCGTCCTGCAGGGACGCGCTTACCTGAAGACCGGACGCAGCGCGGCCGCGCTCGCCTCTGGAGAAACCGTCGTGGCGATGAATGAAGCCTACGGGGTACGTACCTATCGTCCGAATTTCAGCCTGAAGCGGACCGACCCGGGCTACCGTTTCGTGACGAATTCACATGGTTTGCGCAGCCCCGAGATTCCGGCCAAACGCGCTCCAGGCGAGTACCGGATTATCGTGTCGGGCGCATCGACCGTTGCCGGCGTCTATGCCCATACCAATGAACTGACCTTTCCCGGCCAGCTGCAGGCGCTGTTCAGCGAGACGGCGAGCGGCCCGGTGAATGTGGTCAATGCCGGGGTCGAAGGATATGCGGTCAAGGATATGGAACGCCTGATCGACCGCGCCCTGATCAAGCAAGACCCGTCGATGATGGTGATTTATTCCGGTTTCGTCGACTTGAGCACCATCTGCGGCCGGATGCGCGCGGCGAAAACGAAGCCGCAGTCCGCTCCAGTAGCGAATTTGCCGCACTGGGTCATGACCAGGCAGCTCATTTCGAAGAACACGCTAGCCTTGCGCGAGCCGCCGATTCGGCTCGGCATCATCGATCCGGCAGACCATTTCCCCCAGTCCTACCCGGAGACCCTCGACCGGATCGTCACCAAGCTGAAAAAGGCCGGCGTCGTTCCGGTACTGGTGACCAGCGCCCGCTCCTACCGGGGACTGCCCGATGCCCAAGCGGCAAAGCTGGCGGAGTCACCGCTCTTCTTTTACAGTTGCTTGGACTTGGCTGGCCTGAACAAGGCCAGCGAGCTGTTCAACCAGGCGGTCAGCGATGTCGCGCGCAAGCATAAGGTCCAGCTGATCGACCTGGCGAACGTCATGCCCCCGGGCAGAGAGTATTTCGTCGACGCGAACCACTTTACGCGCAAAGGCGACCGGAAGGCCGCCGAAATCATCCACGCTGTCCTTGCCGGCGTCATCAAACATTGATAGGTGCAGTGTGCAGATTACCGAAAGCTCGTTCCTGATATTTTTCATTGCCGTATTGCTGGTGCACCGCCTGTTGCAGGGGCAGCATGGCTGGCAAAAATTGGCCTTGACCGTTGCCAGTTACTATTTCTATGCAACCTATGACTGGCGCTTCCTCGGCTTGCTGCTGGCGCTCACCGCGATTAATTTTGTGGCAGGCGACATGGTGGTCCGCGCGAGCTCGGTGCGGCACAAGCGGTGGTCGATCGCGGCTGCCGTCATCCTCAGCATGGCCATACTGGCCTACTTCAAGTACCTGAATTTCTTTGGCGAGATGGTCAATTCGCTGGCGCGGGTGCTCGGCGGCGGTAGCCTGGTTCCCTACGTCGACGTGATCCTGCCGGTCGGCATTTCGTTCATGACCTTCCAGGCGATTACTTACCCGATCGACTTGTATTACGGACGCCTGAAGCAACCCTACAGCCTGCTCGACTTCAGCCTGTTCATCGCCTTTTTCCCGCGCCTGCTCGCCGGCCCGATCGTTCCTGCGGCGCAGTTCTTGCCCCAGCTGGAGACAGTCGCGCCGCGCGTCAGCGCAGACCAGCGCTTCGACGGCGTGGCACTCATCATGCTGGGCCTGTTCAAAAAAATCGTGCTTGCCGATATCCTTGGCTCGCACCTGGTCAACCCGGCGTTCGAGGATCCGGACGCTTACTCGTCCCTCTTCCTGTGGGTTGCCCTGTTCGGCTACAGCTTCCAGGTCTACCTCGACCTGAGCGGGTATTCGGACATGGCCATCGGCGCGGCACGCATGCTCGGTTATGAATTGCCTTCCAATTTCAACCGGCCCTACCTCGCCACGAGCATTGCATCGTTCTGGCGGCGCTGGCACATCACGATGTCTTCGTTCTTCCGCAATTACCTGTATATCCCGCTGGCGAGTGCGTGGCAGGCGCCGGTTACCGTCAACCTGCTGATCGTTTTCGTCGCCATCGGCCTGTGGCACGGGGCCGGGATGAATTTCGTCGTCTACGGCCTGATCCACGGTTCGTTCGTCGCATGGGAGCGCTATCGGAAAGACGAGCGCAAGCGGCACGGCCTGGCGCCGAAGGAATACGAGGGAGCCGCACTGGTCGGGCGCATTATGATGGTATTCTCCATCGTTGTGCTGTCGCGCATCCTGTTCCGTAGCCCGGACTTCGATTCCGCGGCGCACTACGTATCGCTCATGCTCTCGTCCCCATCGTCGGCCTTCCCGCTGTCGAAGGGCGCGCTGTTTGCGTTGCTGGCTGCTGCCCTGTTGCATTTTTCCCCGCAGCGCTGGCGCGACGCATTCGTACGTACGCTGAGCGGCCAGTCGGAACGGAAACTCGGTCTCGGCTTCGTCGCAATTCTGTATGTCTCGATGATGTTCACGCAAAGCAGCGGCGGATTCATTTATTTCCGCTTTTGAGCGCATGCCAGGCAAGGCACCCAACTTCGAAAAAAATTTATTCGATGAATGACCTGACGGACAACAACATTATTCATGCCTGGTCGCGTAATACCGATCCGTGGATTGCTGCGGTGCGCGGCCGCGAGATCGCCAGCCGGGCGCTGGTGACCGATGCCGCGATCGTCGAGGCGGTGCGCGCGCGTGCTCCGCGTACGGGCGTCGACCTCGGCTGCGGCGAAGGCTGGCTGGTGCGCGCCCTGGCAGGCGTCGGGATGGTGGGCGTGGACGCCATCCCCGGCCTGGTCGAGGCGGCACGGGCCGCTGGCGGAGGCGACTTCCGGGTGATGTCCTACGAGCAGATCGCGGCGGGCGAGTTGCAAGGCGCGTTTGACATCGCCATCTGCAATTTTTCGCTGATCGGAAACGAAGCGGTAAGCGGCCTGTTCAAGGCGGCCCGGCGCTACCTGCGCCCGGGCGGCGCCCTGGTCGTGCAGACGGTCCACCCTTTCGCCTCCTGTGGCGACGCGCCCTATGCCGACGGCTGGCGCGAGGGAAGCTGGGCCGGTTTCAACAGCGATTTTGCCGATGCCCCGCCCTGGTATTTCCGCACGCTGGCGAGCTGGATTGCGCTCTTCACCGACAACGGCTTGCGCTTCACGGAGATGCGCGAGCCGGTGCATCCGGAAACCGGCAAGCCGGTATCGCTGATCCTCGTGGGCGAGCTGCCGGGCTGAAGCCCGTTCAACATGAAAAAAGCCCGTCGAGCGACGGGCTTTGCGGTAGCGATCGGGCTCGCGGCGGCAGTTAGCCCAGATGCTATCAGCCCAGCGGGTTGATGGTAAATGCCGGCATCGCAGCTTTGTCACGGGCGCACTCGAGGAACTTGTCGGACGTGATCAGCGCTTCGTTGATCGTCACGTCCATGTCGAGGTAACGGTAGGTACCGAGACGGCCGACGAAGGTGACGTTGCTTTCCTGCTGCGCGAGGTTGATGTAACGCTCGAGCTGCTCCTTGTCGCGCGCCATGCGGATCGGGTAGTACGGAATGTCCTTCTCTTCACACTGGCGGCTGTATTCGGCGTACATGATCGACTTTTCGTGCTGTTCCCACGGCGAGAAATGCTTGTGCTCGGTGATGCGGGTGTACGGCTGGGCGTTGTCGCAGTAGTTGATGACCGCATTGCCCTGGTAGTCGCCGGTCTCGCGGAAGGTTTCGAAGTCGAGCGTGCGGTATGGCAGGCGGCCTTCGGCATGGTTGAACCAGGCGTCGATCGGGCCGCTGTAGAAGACGTGGTCGTAGTCCGCTTTCAGCGCCGGGTCGAAACGGGTGTTCAGGTGCACGGTCACGCCCGGCACGTCGATGATGTTCTGCACCAGCGCCGTGTAGCCTTCGGCCGGCATGCCCTGGTATTTGTGGCTGAAATAGTTATCGTCGTAGTTGAAGCGCACCGGCAGGCGCTTCAGGATGCTGGCCGGCAGTTCGCTCGGCTGCAGGCCCCACTGCTTGACGGTGTAGGTCTTGAAGAAGGCTTCGTACAGGTCGCGGCCCACGAAACGCAGCGCCTGCTCTTCGAAGGTTTGCGGGTTTTCGATCGACTTGTCGCCCAGCGTCATCAGGAACGCTTCTGCCTCGGCAGGACGGAAGGTCTTGTTGAAGAACTGGTTGATCGTCAGCAGGTTGATCGGCAGCGTAAACACCTTGCCATTCGTAATTGCCTTCACGCGATTCACATACGGCATGAATTTGCTGTAGCGATTCACGAATTCCCATGCGCGCTCATTATCGGTGTGGAAAATGTGCGGACCGTACACGTGCAGCATCACGCCGGTTTCGGCATCGCGCTCGGAGTGGCAATTGCCGGCAACGTGGGGGCGCGACTCGAACACTTCGACGGTATATCCTTCTTTGGCCAGCTGGTTGGCGATCACAGCGCCCGAAAATCCCGCGCCGACAATGGCGATATTCTTTGTCATTTATCTATCCTAACGATGAGTAGTTGTCCCTTGGATGCGTGATCGAAGCACGCCGCACCAAGTCTCAGGCTGTATCCGTATTACGAACCAAACGTCTATCTCCGCCAGCGATCATCGAAACCGGTGTAGAGAAATTTTATTGATTTAATTCAACGCCTTACCCTTGTTCGGGATGTCAACTGTTTGCTTTTATTAATACAACGATAATTATAAGCGTCACTCCGGTTTTCCCCGCGTTCGATAGACAGGCCCCCGGGAGCCGCCGCCACGCACGCGCCAACGCTTGTGCAGGCCAGCCGTTTCAACTAACATGTGAACAACCATTCACATGTTAATGATGACCAAACCCGACGAGCTCGACCACGCCGTCGCCCAGGTGGCGGACCTGTTCCACCTGCTGGGCGATCCGACCCGCCTGCGCATCGTGCTGGCCTGCCTCGCGCAGCCCACGGCCGTGGGCGACATCGCCGCCGCGCTCACCCTGTCGAGCTCGCTGGTCAGCCACCACCTGCGCCTGCTGCGCGCGGCGCGCATCGTCAAGGCCGAGCGCCAGGGCAAGCAGGTGTTCTACTCGGCCGCCGACGCCCACATCAGCACCCTGCTCGCCAACATGTTCGAGCACATCGCGGAAACCCCCAACGGAATCGACCCATGAGCCACGATCACGACCACCAGCACCACGGCCACCATCACGGCCATGGCCACCACCACCACCCGGTGCCCGGTCATGGGCGCGCCTTCGCGCTGGCGATCGGCGTCAACGCGGCGTTTGTCGCCATCGAGTTCTTCTACGGCTTCATCGCCAACTCGACGGCGCTGATGGCCGATGCCGGCCACAATTTGTCGGACGTGCTGGGGCTGGTGCTGGCCTGGGGCGCGGCGGTACTCGCCAAGACGGCGCCGAGTGCGCGCTACACCTACGGCCTGCGCAGCTCGTCGATCCTGGCGGCGCTCGCCAACGCCCTGCTGCTGCTGCTGGCCTGCGGCGCGATTGCCTGGGAGGCCGCGCAGCGCTTTGCCGCGCCGCCGCCGGTCGAGGGCATCACGGTGTCGGTCGTGGCCGCGATCGGCGTGGCGGTGAACGGCTTCTCGGCCTGGCTGTTCATGGCCGGCAGCAAGGGCGACATCAACATCCGCGGCGCCTACCTGCACATGGCGGCCGATGCCGCGATTTCGCTCGGGGTGGTGGTGTCGGGCCTGGTCATCATGGGCACCGGCTGGACCTGGCTCGACCCGGCGGTGAGCCTGGCGATCGTGCTGGTGATCGTCGCCGGCACCTGGTCGCTGCTGCGCGAATCGACCGGCCTGATCATGGCGGCGGTGCCCAACAGCATCGACGCCACCGAAATCCAGGGCTTCCTGGCGGGCCGTCCCGGCGTGGCCGAGGTGCACGACGTGCACATCTGGGCGATGAGCACGACCGAAACGGCGCTCACCGCGCACCTGGTCATGCCCGGCGGCTACCCGGGCGACCAGGCGATCGACGACATCGTGGTGCAGTTAAGGAAGGATTTTTCCATCCACCACTGCACGCTGCAGGTGGAGGAAGGAACGCTGGCGCACGGGTGTGCGCTGGCGGCGGAACACGCGTAAGGGTCGCTGTAACCGGCTCATGGGCGCGAACCGCCGCACGGTGCCGGGTTTTGTAGCGTGGGCACGGGGTGCCCACGCTACGGTTCAGCCCGCCAAATTGGCGAACAGCGCCGTACTCAGGTAGCGCTCCCCAAACGAGGGGATGATCGTCACGATCAACTTGCCCGCATTCTCCGGCCGCCGGGCCACTTGCAGCGCAGCCCACAGCGCCGCGCCCGAAGAGATGCCGACCAGCAGTCCCTCTTCGCGTGCCGCCGCGCGCGCCGTCTCGAAGGCGGCTTCGTTGCTGACCGTGATGATTTCGTCGTAGATGGCGGTATTCAGGACGGCGGGCACGAAACCGGCGCCGATGCCCTGGATCGGGTGCGGCCCCTTGGTGCCTTTCGACAGCATCGGCGACGCTTCGGGTTCGACCGCAATTGCCTGGAAGCCGGGTTTGCGCTCCTTCAGCACTTCGCCCACGCCGGTAATCGTGCCCCCGGTGCCGACGCCGGCCACGACGATGTCGACCTTGCCGTCGGTGTCCGCCCAGATTTCCTCGGCCGTGGTGCGGCGGTGTACTTCCGGGTTGGCGGGATTGTTGAATTGCTGCGGCATGAAGGCGCGCGGGTCGCTGGCGACGATTTCCTCGGCGCGGCGGATCGCGCCGAGCATGCCCTCCGGCCCCGGCGTGAGCACGAGTTCGGCGCCATAGGCGCGCAGCAGCATGCGCCGCTCGTTGCTCATGGTTTCCGGCATGACCAGCTTGCAGCGGTAGCCGCGCGCGGCGCAGACCATCGCCAGCGCGATGCCGGTATTGCCGCTGGTCGGTTCGACGATGACGGTGTCGGGGCCGATCTTGCCGGCCGCCTCGGCCGCCTCGATCATGGCCAGGCCGATGCGGTCCTTCACGCTGTGCGCGGGGTTGTGGTACTCGAGTTTGGCGAGGATCTCGGCACCCGGAGCATCGCGCCCGAGCTTGCGGATCCTGACCAGTGGTGTGTTGCCGATCAGCTCAGTGACATCGTTTGCAATTCGCATCCTGCTTCTCCCGCGTTGGTAAACAAGGTTGGATTATTTTACGCCCACTAATTCGACATCGAAGATGAGATCGGTATCCGGCGGAATCATGCCGCCCGGTGCGCCGCGCTTGCCGTAGGCGAGCTGGCTCGGGATGACCAGGGTGCGCTTGCCGCCCACCTTCATGCCGGCGACGCCCTGGTCCCAGCCCTTGATGACGTTGCCCGCGCCGAGGCGGAATTCGAGCGGCGTGCGGCCGGCGTCGAGCGAGGAATCGAACTTGCGCCCGCGCCCGTTTTTCGAGAACGGCTTGTGGAACCAGCCGGTGTAGTTGACCTGCACCTGCATGCCGGTCGTCGCTTCCTTGCCCTTGCCGACGACACGGTCGACAAGCTCGAGCTGCGGGCCGCCTGGCGCCGGCGCAACCGGTTGGGCGGCGCCGGCGGCGGCGTCAAGGCTGCCTGCCCTTGCCTGGCCGGCGGCCTGCTGCGCCGCTGCCGCCCCCTGGTCGGCGGCACTTTG
>JAQGLR010000222.1 GCA_028292765.1 Massilia sp.
AACAGGTGCGTTGCAAAGCTGCACCTAAGTGCATGATTCTTCTACGAAAAACATTAAACTTAGCAAGGTTTCCATGGCAACCGAAGTGAGCATTTTGGGGCGTTCCGGGAGGTCATATGCCGGCGCCTTTACCGCCGGGTTGGCGAAATCGCTGCATGCATAGTGCATGATCCGGCAAGCCGGTGGCGCACACATATCGCATGTTTTTTTCCAGCATTTTCCAATGAAAACAGGGCAGGATCGGCATGCGGTACACTTGCCGGCCTATCCTTGCCAAACCGCCCAGACGGAGAAAACTATGCTCGACGAGCAGCTGCGCCACACCATTCAACAGATGCCGAAAGCGGAATTACACATCCATATCGAGGGCTCGCTCGAGCCGGAACTGATCTTTGCGTTAGCGCAAAGGAACGGCGTTACACTGGCCTATCCATCGGTCGAAATGTTGCGTGAGGCCTACGCTTTCAGCGATTTGCAGTCCTTCCTCGACATCTATTACGCAGGCGCCAGTGTGCTGCTGACCGAGCAGGACTTCTACGACATGACTGCAAGCTACCTTGCACGCGCCGCCGCCGACAACGTGCGCCACGCGGAAATCTTCTTCGATCCGCAAACCCATACCGCGCGCGGCGTGCCGTTCGCGACCGTCATCGACGGCATCTGGCGCGCCTGCCAGGACGCGCCGATCAGCGCCGCGCTGATCATGTGCTTCCTGCGCCACCTGTCCGAGGAAGAGGCGCTGGTCACGCTGGAAGAGTCGCTGCCCCATCGCGACAAATTCATCGGGGTCGGCCTCGACTCGTCGGAAGTGGGCCACCCGCCGGAAAAATTCGCGCGCGTCTTCGAGCGCGCCCGCCAGCTCGGGCTGCGCCTGGTCGCGCATGCGGGCGAGGAGGGGCCGCCCGCGTATATCGAGAGCGCGCTCGACGTGCTGAAGGTCGAGCGCATCGACCACGGCGTGCGCTGCCTCGAGAGCCCGGCCCTGGTCGAGCGCCTGGTGCGCGAACGGATGGCGCTGACGGTGTGTCCGCTGTCGAACATCAAGCTGCGCGTCTTCGACGTGATGGGGTCGCACAACCTGCGGACCTTGCTCGACAAGGGCCTGGCCGCCACCGTCAACTCGGACGACCCGGCCTATTTCGGCGGCTACATGAACGATAATTTCATCGCCGCTTTCGAGGCGCTGCCCCTCGACGCGTCGCATGCGCGCCAGCTTGCGCGCAACAGCTTCGAAGCCGCCTTCGTCGACCCGGAAAAGAAGCGCGCCTTCCTCGCCGAAGTCGACGCTTTCTTCGCGAACACCGACTAAGACCTTCCCATGCTCATTGCGTCCCTCCGACAGTCCCTCCGCATGACCGCGCGCGACTGGCGCGCAGGCGAACTGCGCTTCCTGCTCGTCGCGCTGATCGTGGCCGTGTCGGCCCTGGCATCAAGCGGCTTCTTCATCGACCGCATGCGCGCCGGTCTCTCGCGCGACGCCAACCAGCTGCTGGGCGCCGATTTGCTGGTCAATGCCGACAATCCCGTGCCGGCCGGCTGGCGCCTGGAAGCGCAGCGGCGCGGCCTGCTGCTGGCCGACACCGTCACCTTCCCGAGCATGGCGCAGGCCGGCGAGGGCGACGATTCGCAGGCCCAGCTGGGTTCGATCAAGGCCGTGTCGCCGGGCTACCCGCTGCGCGGCGAACTGCGCATCACGCAGGATCCCGCCCAGGCGAGCGAAGCGCGCGGCACCGCCACGCGCGCGGTCCCGAGCCCGGGCACGGTCTGGGTCGACCCGAATTTGCTCACTAGCCTCGGCGTGAGCGTCGGCGATGCGCTGCAACTGGGCGAGCGCCGCTTCACGATCGCGCAGCTGATCGCCGCCGAACCCGACCGCGGCGCCTCGTTCGCCAACTTCTCGCCGCGCGTGATGCTCGCGCTGGGCGACCTGCCGTCGACCGGCCTGGTCGACAACTTCGCACGGGTCACTTACCGCATGCAGGTGGCGGCGCCCAACGCCAACGACATGAAGGCCGTGTTCGACTACGGGCGCTGGGTGCGCGAGCGCATCGCGCAAGACAACGTCAAGGGCGTGCGCATCGAGTCGCTGGAAAACGGCCGCCCCGAAATGGAGGCGACGCTCGAGCGCGCCGACCAGTTCCTCTCGCTGGTCGGACTGCTGTCGGCGATGCTGGCGGCGGTGGCGGTCGCCATGGCGGCGCGCCGCTTCATGCAGCGCCACCTGGATGCCTGCGCCATGCTGCGTTGCCTGGGCATGACGCAAAACGGCGTCGGCGCCATGTACCTGATCGAATTCGCGCTGGTCGGCCTGGCCGGCAGCATCATCGGCGTCGCAGTGGGTTTTCTGGCCCATTTTGTGCTGCTGGAGCTGATCGGCAGCCTGTTGCCGGCGGACCTGCCGCCGGTGTCGCCCCTGCCGGCGCTGCAGGGCATCGCCACCGGCATGCTGCTGCTGGTCGGCTTCGCGCTGCCGCCGGTCCTGCAACTGCGCAACGTGCCGCACAACCGCGTGATCCGGCGCGAGCAGGCCGCCCCGCAGCCGATGGCGCTCGCCACCTATGGCCTCGGGGTCGGCGTGTTCGTGCTGCTCCTGCTGTGGCAGGCGGGCGACACGAAGCTGGCCTTGATGACCGCCGGCGGCTTCCTCGGCGGCTTTGCCGTGTTCGCGCTGGTGGCCTGGCTCGGACTGCGCCTGCTGCGGCGCCTGCGCGGCCTGTCCACCCACCAGGGCTGGCGCTTCGCCGTCACCTCGCTGCAGCGCCGCCCCGGCGCGACCATCGTGCAGGTGGTCTCGCTGGCGCTGGGCCTGATGGCCTTGCTGCTGCTGACCGTGGTGCGCGGCGACCTGGTCGCCGCATGGCAGCGCGCGACCCCCGAGAACGCGCCGAACCGCTTCGTCATCAACGTGCTGCCCGACCAGAAGGAGGATGTGGCGCGGCGCATGGCGGCGGCCGGCGTCGAGAAACCGGTGCTGTTCCCGATGATCCGCGGACGCCTGACCGCGGTGAACGGCAAGCCGATCACCACCAATACCTACACCGAAGACCGTGCGCGGGGCCTCGCCAACCGCGAATTCAACCTCTCGACGATGCTCGATGCGCCAGAAGGCAACGAGATCGTCGGCGGAGCCTGGTTTCGCGACGCACCGGGCGTGGCCGAAGCTTCGGTGGAGCAGGGCATCGCCAAGACACTGGGCCTGAAGCTGGGCGACGTGATGCGCTTCGATATGGCGGGCCTGGTGGTCGACGCCAAGGTGACCAGCCTGCGCAAGCTCGAATGGGGCTCGATGCGCGCCAACTTCTTCGTCATCATCAATCCGGCGGCGATGGCGAACGCGCCCGCCACCTACATGACGGCCTTCCACCTGCCGCAGCAGGGCGCCAGCCTGTCGAGCAGCCTGGCGCGAGCCTACCCGAACCTGACCGTCATCGATGTCAGCGGCATCATCCGCCAGGTGCAGGAAGTGGTCGACCAGGTGGTGGTGGCGGTCGAATTCCTGTTCCTGTTCACGCTCGCCTCGGGCGTGCTGGTGCTGTACGCCGCCCTGATGGGCTCGCAGTCCGAACGCACCCGCGAAGCCGGCCTGCTGCGCGCGCTCGGCGCCACGAAGAAGCAGCTGGCGCAGGCGCAGCGCATCGAGTTCGTGCTGGTCGGCGGGCTGGCCGGATTGCTGGCGGCCAGTGGCGCGGCGCTGCTGGGCTGGGCGCTGGCGACTTACCAGTTCAAATTCCCGTGGACCTTCGAGCCGGGGGTGTGGCTGGCGGGAATAGCGGTCGGCGCCGTGTGCGCGCTGATTGGGGGCTGGCTCGGCCTGCGCGGGGTGCTGCGCCAGCCGCCGCTGCAGACGCTGCGCGAGGCAGGCTGACAATTCTCATCGTTCCGCGTGGGCACGTGATGAAGGCCATTGGCCTTCATCACCCCATCCTACGCTATCATGGCGGGATGTCCGAGAACCAAACCCTGTACGAAATCATCGGCGGCGAAGCGCGCCTGCGCGAACTGGTCGACCGCTTCTACGACCTGATGGAACTGGAGCCGGAATTCGCCGGCATCCACGCCCTCCACCCGAAACCCAACGACAGCTCGCGCGAGAAGCTGTTCATGTTCCTGTCCGGCTGGATGGGTGGTCCCGACCTCTTCATCGAACGTTACGGCCACCCGCGCCTGCGCGCGCGCCACCTGCCGTTCGCGATCGGCACCGGTGAACGCGACCAGTGGCTGCGCGCCATGGCGCTGGCGATGGAAGACATCGGCATGGACGACGCGCTGCGCCTGCGGCTGATGCAGTCGTTCTACCAGACGGCCGACTGGATGCGTAATAAGCCGAACTGAGAAGGCCGACTGATGACCACTTTTCAATTTGCCGTGCTCGCCCTGGCCATCCTGGTCGTGATCGCGCTGCAGGCCTTGCTGCTGTTGCGCCCGCGCGGCGGCGACGCGAATGGCCAGGCCCTGGCCTTCGAGCGCGTCGAGCGCGAGCTGCGCCTGGAACTGCAGCACAGCGCCCAGGCGACGCGCCAGGAACTGGCCGGCCACATGGCCCAGCACCAGGGCGCGACCCTGCAGCAGCTGGAGACCATGCGCCAGCAGATGCAGCTGCATGCGGCCGGCGGGCGCGAAGAGCAGGCGCGCTCGCTCAAGCGCTTCGCCGACACGCTGCAGCAGACGCTGGCCAACCTCACCGAATCGAACGCCCAGCGCATGCTGGAAGTGCGCGCCACGCTCGAGCACAAGATCCGCGACCTGCAAGTCGATAATGCCAAACGCCTGGAAGAGATGCGCCAGACGGTCGACGAAAAGCTGCACACGACGCTCGAGACCCGCCTGACCGAATCCTTCCGCCATGTGTCCGAGCGCCTCGAGAAGGTGCACCAGGGCCTGGGCGAGATGCAGCAGCTGGCGATCGGCGTGGGCGACCTGAAACGCGTGCTGACCAACGTCAAAACGCGCGGCACCTGGGGCGAAGTGCAGCTCGAGATGCTGCTCGAGCAGGTGCTGACCGTGGACCAGTACGCGAAGAACGTCGAGACCGTGGCGGGCACCAATGCGCGGGTCGAATTCGCGATCAAGCTGCCGGGCACGACCGAGGGCGGCCCGCCCTTGTGGCTGCCGATCGACGCCAAGTTCCCGAAGGAGCAGTACGAACGCCTGGTCGAAGCGCAGGACCGCGCCGACGCTGAAGCCGTGGCGAAGCACGGCGCCGAGCTGGAACGCGCGGTGCGTACCGAAGCCAGAACCATCTGCGAGAAATACGTCTCGCCGCCGCAGACGACCGACTTTGCGATCCTGTTCCTGCCGACCGAAGGCCTGTACGCCGAAGTGATGCGCCGCCCCGGTCTCGCGGACGACCTGCAGCGCACGATGCGCGTGTCGATCGCCGGACCGTCGACGCTGTCGGCGCTGCTCAACAGCCTGCAAATGGGCTTCCGCACGCTGGCGCTGGAAAAGCGCTCGTCCGAAGTGTGGCAGGTGCTGGGCGCGGTGAAGACCGAATTCGGCAAATTCGGCGACGTCCTCGCCGCGACCAAGGCGACGCTGGAAAAGGCCGCCAAGAACATCGAGAACGCCGAAGTGCGCAGCCGGCAAATGGCGCGCAAGCTCAAATCGGTCGAGGCGCTGCCGAGCGAGGCGGCGCAGTTGATGCTGGGGACGGAGACGGAACGGGACGATTAAACCCGTTGGGTGGGCACTCCGTGACGACGCGGAACGATGCGCATACGGAACGGTGGACGCATGTTGACATTTGCGTCCCGTTGACGCATCTCATTGATCAACCACGACGCTCACGAACCGCTGCACGCGCTATCTACAATATGCGGCTATGACACGCTATCGTCGGGCTCGCACCGGTTCTACCTGTTTCTTTACTCTGGTCACGTTCATGCGTCGACCGATTCTCTGCTGCGCGCCTGTCCGTTCCGAATTGCGCTTGGCCCTGGGACAGTTGAGGTGGAGCGAATGCAGTTAGAGCAGGACGTGCCTGCACCGTAGGATAGGGTTAGCGGCAGGGAGCGGACCGTTTCGGCCGCAGAATACGGACATCATCGTACCGCGTGGGCACGGGGTGCCCACCCTACACCAGCCCTTCGAACATCAGCACATCCACCATATCCCCCGCGCCGACATTGCCCTGCCCGTCATGCAACACCACCATGCAGTTCGCCTCCGACATCGACCGCAGGATCCCCGAGCCCTGCGACCCCGTGATGCGTACCTGCGGCGTGCCGTCCGCGCCATGCGTCAGGGTGCCGCGCTGGTATTCGGTGCGTCCCGGCTTCTTGCGGATCGGCGCTTCGGAACGCGCGCGCAGCAGCGGCAATGGGGCATCGGCCCCCATCATGCGCAGCAGCGCTTCGCGGGCGAAGAAGTAGAAGGAGACCATCACCGCCACCGGATTGCCCGGCAGCCCGAATAGAAAAGCGCTGTGCCCGCTTGACGCAATGCGCCCGAACGCCAGCGGCCGCCCGGGCCGCATGCCGATTTTCCAGAACGTGACGTCGCCCAGGCGCGCCATGACCTGCTTCGTGTAATCCGCCGCGCCCACCGACACCCCGCCCGAGGTCACGATCGCATCCGCGTTCTCGCAGGCGCTGCGCAAGGCTTCCTCGAGCGCCGCCGGGTCGTCGCGCACGATGCCCATGTCGATGATGTCGCAGCCCAGGCGCTGCAGCATGCCGTAGATCGTGTAGCGGTTGCTGTCGTAGACGCTGCCCTCAGGCAGTGGCTCGCCGATCGAGCGCAATTCGTCGCCGGTGGAAAAGAATGCAACCCGCAGCCGGCGCCGCACCGGCACCTCGGCGATGCCGAGCGAGGCGACCAGGCCGAGGTCGGCCGGGCGGATGATTTTCCCCGCACGCAGCGCGGCGCTGCCGGCTTTTAAATCTTCGCCGGCAAAGCGCCGGTTGTCGCCGGCCTGAATCGTGCCGGCGCGCAGCACGACCTGGTGTTCGCCCTCGTTCGCCAGCAGCTCCTGCGGCACCACGCTGTCGCACCCTTCGGGCATCACGCCACCGGTCATGATGCGCACGCATTCGCCCGGTCCCGGCGCCACCCCGGACGGTCGCCCCGCATACACGGTACCGATCACGGCAAAACGCGCCTCGCCCTCGAGAGGCAGGTCGGCGCCGCGCAGCGCGTAGCCGTCCATCGCCGAGTTGTCGTGCGCCGGCACGTTGATCGGCGAAACGATGTCGCGCGCGAGCACCCGCCCGAGCGCGGCGCGCAGGGCGACCTGCTCGACGGCGCCCACCGGCTGCACGAACTCGCGGATGATGTGCTGGGCCTGCTTCACCGGCAGCGCATCCGGGTCGTAGCCGGACAGGCAGCTCGTCACGTCCACCAGGCGCGGCGCGCCCCCGGTGTCGAGCCCGCGCAGTTCGTCGAGCGTGTTGATGTTGCGGAAGGCGTCCGCATCCTCGAACAGCACCTCGACGACTTTCAGGTCCTTATACCAGCCGTCCATGCGCCGTCCACCCTCGGCCAGATAGCTGGAAAGCACCGGCAGCAGGTTCGCCTTCACCAGGCAGAACACCGGATGCGGCTGGGGCCGCTGGCCCGGCTCCTGCGTCACCGCAAAGGCGAGGTCGGCGTCCGCCTCAAGCAGCGCTTCCAGCAGGCGCCCAGCCAGGTCGGGCGGCAGGAAGGGCGAATCGCAGGGGGCCGTTAGCAGGTAAGGAGTTTCGCAGCGCCGCATGCCCGCTTCCATGCCGGCCAGCGGCCCCGCGAAACCGGGCAGGTCGTCCGGCCACACCGGCGCGCCCATGGCGGCGTAGACGTCCAGGTTCTGGTTGGCGTTGATCGCCATTCTGCCTACCTGCGGCGCGAGGCGCTCGAGCACGTGCGCGGCCATGGTCTTGCCGCGAAACGGCTGCAGGCCCTTGTCCAGCTGGCCCATGCGCGTGCCGCGTCCGCCCGCGAGGATCAGCCCGCTGATCGATTCGTGTTGGTTCATTTCGTCTTGTATAAGTAACTAGCCGCCGATGTAGGACATTTCGACCTTGCGTGCGCCAGTGTCGACCCTGGCAGTATTCATGGTGCGCGTTTCGGAATAGCGGTCGGTGCGCCCCTGCCACAGCCGTGCGATGGCCGCGCCGATGTCGAGGTCGTCATGCCCGCTGCGCAGCAGCGCGCGCAGGTCGTGGCCGCGGGTGGCGAACAGGCAGGTGTAGAGCTTGCCTTCGGTCGAGAGGCGCATGCGGCTGCAGTCCTTGCAGAAGGCCCCGGTCACGCTCGAGATGACGCCTACTTCGCCGCCGCCGTCGACGTAGCGCCAGCGCGCCGCCGTTTCGCCGGTATAGTTGGCGGCCTGGGGCGCCAGGGGCAGCTCGGCATCGATGCGGCGCACGACCTCGCTCGAGGGAACGACTTCATCCATGTTCCAGCCATTCGACGCGCCCACGTCCATGTATTCGATGAAGCGCAGGGTCGTCGGCGAGCCTTTGAAGTGGCGCGCCATCGGCACGATCTGGTCGTCGTTGCTGCCGCGCTTGACGACCATGTTGACCTTGACCGGCCCCAGGCCCGCGGCGTGCGCCGCGTCGATCCCGGCCAGCACGTCGCCCACCGCGAAGTCGACGTCGTTCATGCGCTTGAAAACGGCATCGTCGAGCGCGTCGAGCGAGACCGTGACGCGGTCGAGGCCGGCATCCTTCAAGGCCTGCGCCTTGCGCACCAGCAGCGAACCGTTGGTGGTGAGGGTGAGGTCGAGCGGCCGGCCGGATGGCGTCGGCAGGGCGCGCAGCATCGCCACCAGGTGCTCGAGGTTCTTGCGCAACAGCGGCTCGCCGCCGGTCAGGCGGATCTTTTCGACGCCATGGGCAACGAACAGCCGCGCCACGCGGGTGATCTCCTCGAACGAGAGCAGGTCGCCGTGCGGCAGGTAGGGGTAATCCTTGCCGAACACTTCCTTCGGCATGCAATACACGCAGCGGAAGTTGCAGCGGTCGGTCACGGAAATGCGCAGGTCGTGCAGGGGACGCGCGAGGGCATCGGAGATAATGCCGACGGGCGCTTCGGGTGCTGCCGGCACGGCCAGCGCGGGTGCGCGCAGGTCGTGCAGCACGATGATATTTTCAGCCATGCCAATACGATAGCACGAGGCCAGCGAGCGCACAGGCGGCGAGCAGCGTGATCGTGCCGACCCGGTAGCGCAGCAGGGCGACGGCGGCAGCCACGCCAATCACGATCGCCTCTGGCTGGACCACGCCGCCGGCGAAAAACACTTCGCGCCCGAAGTACAGCGCGAGGCTGGCGATGACGCCGACCACCGCCGCCGAGATCGCGGTGAGCGGGGCCGTCAGCCGCAGGTTGCCGCGGGTGGATTCGACCAGCGGCCCGCCGGCGAGGATGAAGATGAACGAGGGCACGAAGGTGAACAGCGCCGCGACGCTTGCCCCGGCGATGCCGGCCAGCGGCAGTGCCGCCGGGCCCAGCAAGGCATGCGTCCAGCCGCCGACAAAACCGACGAAGGCGACAATCATGATCAGGGGCCCGGGCGTGGTTTCGCCGAGCGCCAGTCCGTCGATCATCTGGGCCGCGCTCAGCCAGCCGTAGTGCTCGACCGCGCCCTGCACGACATACGGCAGGACGGCATAGGCGCCCCCGAACGTCAGCAGGGCCGCCTTGGTGAAGAACCAGCCCATCTGCGCGAGCGTGCCCGTGGCGCCGCCCCAGGCCGCGAGCAGCAGCCATGCGGCCAGCATGATGCCGGCCCCAAGCAGCACGACCGCCGCGAGGCGGCGCATCGAAAAGCGTGCGTGCGCCGGGGTCGGGGTATCGTCGTCGATGAGCGCGCGCGGCCTTGCCGCGCCCGGGGCGCCGTGCTGCGCCTGGTGCGCGCCCGCGGGCTGGAACGCCTGCGGACGCAGTCGCCCGCCAATCGCGCCGGCGCAGGCCGCCCCCAGCACGATGAGCGGGAAGGGGAGTTCGAGCAGGGCGATGGCAATAAAGGCCGCCAGCGCGATGCTGATGAGCACGCCGTTGCGCAGCGTGCGGCTGCCGATGCGCCAGGCCGCCGCCAGCACGATGGCCACCACGGCCGGCTTGATGCCGTTCATGATGCCCACCACCAGCGCCAGGTGGCCGAAGGCGAGATAGATCCAGGCCAGGCCGGCCAGGATCGCCAGCGAGGGCAGGATGAACAGCACGCCGGCGACGATGCCGCCCCAGGTGCGGTGCAGCAGCCAGCCGATGTAGACCGCCAGTTGCGTCGCTTCCGGCCCGGGCAGCAGCATGCAGTAGTTCAGTGCATGCAGGAAGCGGCCTTCGGAAATCCAGCGGCGCCGCTCGACCAGTTCGGTGTGCATCAGCGCGATCTGCCCGGCCGGACCGCCGAAGCTGATGAAACCGAGCTTGAGCCAGTAGAGGAAGGCTTCGCGGCGGCTGACTTGCGGTGGCGCTGGCTGGTCGTTCATGCGTGGTCGAAAGAAAAAAGAGCAGACGAAAAAAAGGGAAGCACGCAGGCTTCCCTCTCATTAGATCACTTCACCGGCTTGGTTCAGCAACTTACTGGCGGGTGTCGACCTGGACCAGCGGCTCGTCAGCCGGCTTCGGCGCCGGCTTGCGCGCACGGCCGATGCGGATCGGGGCGGCTGCCTGGGCGGCGGCCTCCTGGGCTGCGCGCAGCTTTTCCGGATCGGTCGCGGCCAGGGTCAGGCCGGCGGCGCCGAGCACTTCGTTCAGGTCCGCAGGGGCGGCCGAAGGCTGGGCCGATGCGGGTGCCGGTGCCGGTTCGGCAGCAGCTGCGACTGGCGCTTGCGGCGCCGGAGCAGGTGCGGAAGCCTCGACAGGCAGCTGGGCAGCAGGTGCGGGGGCAGCAGCTGCCGGAGCAGCTGTCGGAGCAACAGCAGCCGGAGCAGCCTGCACCGGAGCAGCCTGGACAGGAGCAGCCTGCACCGGAGCAACTTCCACCGGTGCCGGCGCTGCCTGTTCAGGCAAGGCAGTTGGCTGCGGCTGGCTTGCGGCAGCCGACGCAGCCACCGACGCTGAGGTCGGGAAGAACCATGCCTGTTCGGTTGGCGCCTGGACCAGCGCTGGCTGGACGGGCTGGGCTGCCGGCGCAGGGACGGGAACCCGGGCTGCGGCCGGAGCGGCTTTTGCCGCAGCCTTGGCTTGCGCTGCTGCAACCGACGCGGCGGTCGGGAAGGGCCACGGCGCCAGCTTGGCGGCTTGCTGCCTGCCTTCGCCACGCGGCTTGCGGGCCGGCTTCTCGGCAGCGGCGGCAGCCTGCACCTTCGCGGCTTCCTCGTCGGCAACCGGCATGAAAGCCGGCGTGCCGTCGTGTTCGCCATGCTCGGCGGACTCGGCGCCTTCGCTGCCGTCGCGGTCGCGGCGGTTACGGTTGCGGCCACCGCGGCGGCGGCGGCGGCGCGGCTCGTCGCCTTCGACGTCGAGCTCCTCGCCATTCGGGCCCTGCGTGGTCACGGCCTTCACCGCGTTTTCCAGCTGGTCGCCGTGCGGGGTGGTCGTGGACAGTTCCGCTTCCGTTTCCGGCGCCGGGATCGCGTGGATCGCGGTCAGATCTGCGGCCTTGGCTTCCGCCTTGGCTTCCGCCTTGGCTTCCGCCTTGGCGTCGGCCTTGACTTCGACAGGCTGGGTGCGCTCGGCGCGTTCGCGCGGAGGACGCGGAGTGCGCTCGGCGCGTTCCGGGCGCTCGCCACGTTCGGCACGCGGCACGGCTAGCGTTGCCTCGGCAGTTTCGCGCGGGGCACGCGGCTCGCGCGGCGGACGTGGTGGGCGCGCCGGCTTGGCCTCGAGCTCGGCACCTTTGACGGTGTCGTCCGGGTCGGCCTTGGCCGTCGCATCGCGCTCTTCGCGGGTACGCTCGGGCTTGCCGGTGCGGCCCTCATTGCGTCCGTTACGGGCACGCGGGCCACGGCCGTTGCGCTCGCCGCGTTCGGCCGCGGCAGGGGCGGCCGGTTTGACCGGCTCGGCGGCCGCCGGGGCCGGGGCCACCGGGGCGGGCGCGCCGAAGAAGAAGCTCTTGATCTTGCCGAGGAAACCAAGCGGGGCAGGCGCCGGGCTTGCTGCCGCCGGTGCGACCGGGGCCGCGTCGATGACCTTGACCGGTTTCGCCGCTTCGCTGCGGTCGACCACCGGCGCCGGCTGGGCCGGGGTGATGGTCTTGACCATGGCTTCCTGGCGCGGCTTGGCTTCTTCCTTCTGGCGCTTGCTGTAGGCCATGTCGGTTTCGGCGGACTCGGCCAGCGTGTAGCTGGAGGCGGCTTCTTCCAGGCGCGGGTCGTCGTGCTTGATGCGCTCGAGCTTGTAGTGCGGGGTGTCGAGGTGCTTGTTCGGCACCAGGATCACGCTGATGCGGTGGCGGTTCTCGAT
>JAQGLR010000444.1 GCA_028292765.1 Massilia sp.
CCACGCCGCTTTCGGCGGTGCGGTGCATGTCCTGGGTGCGGATCTGGAATTCGACCGGGGTGCCGTAGGGGCCGATCAGGGTCGTGTGCAGCGACTGGTAGCCGTTGATCTTGCGGATCGCGATGTAGTCCTTGAACTTGCCGGGCATCGGCTTGTACAGGCCGTGCAGCGAGCCAAGCGTGACGTAACAGTTCGGGATGTTGTCGACCACGACGCGGAAACCATACACGTCGAGCACTTGCGAAAACGACAAGTGCTTGTTGCGCATCTTTTTATAGATGCCGTACAGCGTTTTCTCGCGGCCGTAGACTTCGGCGTGGATGCCGGCCAGGGACAAGGTGTGCTTGACCGACTCGAGGATCTTCTTGACGACTTCGCGGCGGTTGCCGCGCGCCGACTTCACGGCCTTGGCCAGCGTGCGGTAGCGCAGCGGGTAGAGGTGCGAAAACGCCAGGTCCTGGAGTTCGCGGTAGATGTTGTTCAGGCCGAGGCGGTGCGCGATCGGCACATACACTTCCATCGTCTCGCCGGCGATGCGCCGCTTCTTGGCGGCGACCATCACGCCGAGCGTGCGCATGTTGTGCAGGCGGTCGGCGAGCTTGATCAGGATCACGCGCACGTCGGACGCCATGGCGAGCAGCATCTTGCGGAAGTTTTCCGCCTGCGCCTCGACCAGGCTCTGGAATTCGATTTTTTCGAGCTTCGACAGGCCGTCGACGAGGTCGGCCACCTGCGGGCCGAAGCGCTCGAGCAACTCTTCCTTCTTGACGTCCTGGTCTTCGATGACGTCGTGCAGCAGGGCGGCCATGATGGCCTGGGCATCGAGCTTCCACTCGGCGCAGATCTCGGCGACGGCAATCGGGTGCGAAATATAGGGCTCGCCGGACTTGCGTACCTGGCCGAGATGCATCTCGTCGGAGAAGCGGTAGGCTTCCTTGACCTTCTTGAGTTCGGCGGGAGTGAGGTATTCCGACAGCTGGTTGATCAGCTGCGTGACCGAGGCGACGCCGGGAGCTGGCGGCTCGGGAACTTCTTGCGGCTTGCCCTGGCGCTTGGCCCGGGTAGGGGTGTTGCCTGAATGTGTCGAGTCCGGGGGAAACAGGTTCATGTTATGTCGATCAGCCGCAGTGTGGTGACAGAATAACAGAATTACGGGCGGGCACAGTCAGGCAAGGCGGCACTTACATTGGCACTTTTTTCAGCATTTCCACGCCAACTTTGCCAGCGGCGATTTCGCGCAGCGCGACGACGGTCGGCTTGTCTTTTGCTTCGACCTTCGGAGTATGGCCCTGCAGCAGCTGGCGCGCACGGTAGGTGGCGGCCAGGGTCAGCTGGAAGCGGTTAGGGATGTGCTTGAGGCAATCTTCGATGGTGATACGGGCCATGGGGTAGCTCCTGAATAGACAATAAGTACTGCGGCGTGAACGACGCCGGCGAATTACGAAGGTTGTTGCGCGTGGATTCCCAGCTGGGCAAACAGCGAGGCGTTGCGGGCGGCCTGTTGGGCGAAGCGGCAACGTGTCGCTTGGACAATCGCCCGCAGCTGGGCCAGGGCGGCATTGAACTCTTCGTTGATGATAGCATATTCGAACTCGGGAGCGTGAGCGATCTCCCCCCCGGCGGCCAGCAAACGACGCGTAATGATGTGCGGTTCGTCCGTGCCGCGCTTGTGCAGGCGCTGTTCCAGCGCCTCGATCGATGGCGGCAGGATGAAGATGCCGGCCGCGTCCGGGAACTGCTTCTTCACCTGGCGCGCACCTTGCCAGTCGATCTCCAGCAGGATGTCGGTGCCGGTCTTCATCTTTTCTTCGACGTTCGGGCGGCTGGTGCCGTAGTAATTGCCGTGCACTTCAGCCCATTCCAGGAATTCGCCACGGTCGGCGCGCTCGACAAAATCTTCGGCGCTGGTGAAGTGGTATTCGCGGCCGTCCTGCTCGCCCGGGCGCGGTGGGCGCGTCGTGGTCGAGATCGACAGCTGGATGCCCGGCTCCTGCGCCAGCAGCGCGTTGACCAGGGTCGATTTGCCGGCGCCCGATGGCGCGGCGACGACGAACAGGCTGCCGGAGAAAGCGGTGGTGATCATGGGGGTGGTCCTTTTTGTTCGTTTGATTCTTGTGCGGCAGGTTTTTGCCGCACGATTGCTCATGATATAGCTGAACGCGTGAACGGGAAACCCGTCCACCCTACAAGTCAGCCGGAAACGTCACCGATTTACCGTAGGGTGGACGGGTCCCCCGTCCACGCGTTCAAGCGGCGCTCGATAAATCGCGCCGCCCATCCAAATTGTATTTACTCCAGGTTCTGCACCTGCTCCCGCATCTGCTCGATCAGCAATTTGAGCTCCATCGACGCATCCGCCAGCTCTTTTACCGAGGCCTTGGCCCCCAGCGTATTCGCCTCGCGGTTCAGTTCCTGCATCATGAAGTCGAGCCGCTTGCCGACCTGGCCGCCTTTTTTCAGGATGTGGCGGGTCTCGTTCAGGTGGGCGGAGAGGCGCGACAATTCTTCCGAGACGTCGATGCGGATGCCGTACAGCGTCACTTCCTGGCGGATGCGTTCAAACACTTCCTGGCGCGTCAAGGTCGATGGATTGCCGTGGCCGGCCAACCCCAGGGCATCCTGCATGCGCTCGACCGCTTTTGGCTGGAACTGGGCGATTCCCTGCGGGATCAGGGGCGTGATCCGCTTGACGATGACGTCCATCGCATCGATCCGGGTCAGCAGCATGGCTTCAAGGGCCGCGCCTTCGCGCTGGCGGCTGTCGACAAAA
>JAQGLR010000453.1 GCA_028292765.1 Massilia sp.
GCTTCGTGCTGGGCGAGGGCGCCGGTGTCATGGTGCTGGAAGAGTACGAGCACGCCAAGGCGCGCGGCGCGAAGATCTACGCCGAGCTGCTGGGCTTCGGCATGAGCGCGGATGCGAACCACATCACCGCGCCGATGGAAGACGGCAGTGGCGCGAGCCGCTGCATGGTCTCGGCCATGAGCAATGCCGGCATCAACCCGGACCAGGTGCATTACGTCAATGCACACGGTACCTCGACGCCGCTGGGCGACCTCGAGGAAGTGCAGGGCATCAAGCGCCCCTTCGGCGACCATGCCCACAAGCTGGTGGTCAACTCGACCAAGTCGATGACCGGCCACCTGCTCGGTGGCGCCGGCGGCCTCGAGTCGGTGTTCACGGTGCTGGCGATCCACAACCAGGTGTCGCCGCCGACGATCAACATCTTCAACCAGGATCCGGCCTGCGACCTGGATTTCGTGGCGAATACCGCCCGCGACATGCAGATCGACTACGCCGTGAAAAATTCCTTCGGTTTCGGCGGTACCAACGGTACCCTCGTCTTCGCCAGGGTGTAATACAGGGTGTGTGAAAAAACGCCAAGGGTTTTTTCACACACTCAGTTTGAACCTGCCGCGCCCGGTCCTGTCTAACGGACTGGGCGCCTGACCCTGCCGCATCCCGCGCGCGGCAGGCGTTCCGCTTCTCGATTCTTCTCCATATGTCACTTGCCGTGTCCGCGCTCGTCGCGCCGTCACGCAGCTTGCGCACGATGCTTGCGCTGTTTGCGCTCGCCAATATCGGTGCGGCCCTCGCTGTTGCTTTCGTATTGCCGCAACGATTCGCCGGCGCCCCGTTTTGCGCCCTGTTTTTCCTCGTTGCAGGACTGTTTTCCCTGCACGGATGCGTTAGGGCGACAAAGACGCACCAGATTGATGTATCTGGAACCGGCGCCATCCGCCTGACGGTACAACAGGAGGTGGGAGCCGGTGCGCTGGCCTCAAGCGGAATCGTCGTCATGCTGTTGCCTGAAACGCTGGTCTGGTCGCAACTTCTACTGCTGCATCTGGGCGATGCGCACGGAAAGAGAAGGGTGGTGCCGGTGCTGCGCGACAGCCTGCCCCCGCCTGACTACCGGGCACTGCGGGTCGTGATTGGCGGCTTGTCCGGGCGCGCAGCGCCGGCGGCGACGACGAACAAAATACTTTGAACTTATTGCAACCAGCCAACTCTTAGCATGGGTGGGTTCGAGAAACCGTAGCGAGCTGAAGGAATGTGGCGGCGCAGGCCGACAGTCCGAAGCGCAGCAGGTTTATCGAAGCCACCCGGGGGCTGGGGCAGCCAAGGGGCGCCGTCAGTGACGACAGAACGCGAGGGTGATCAACTGCTGGTCGAACGCGTCCAGGCCGGAGACCGGCAGGCGTTTGATTTGTTGGTGGCGAAGTATCAGCGCAGGCTGATGCGGTTGGTGTCGCGCCTCGTGCACGACCCTGCCGAAGCGGAAGACGTTGTGCAGGAAACCTTTATTAAGGCATTCCGTGCCCTGCGGCACTTTCGCGGCGAGTCTGCGTTTTATACTTGGCTATATCGCATAGGAATTAACACGGCAAAGAATTTTCTCGTCACACAGGGCAGGCGCGCACCGACCTCTACCGAAACAGATTCGGAACGCGCTGAAGGGTTTGACGATGCGGATAGCTTGCGGGACATTAACACGCCTGAATCGGTGTTGGCGAGCAAGCAGATCGCGTACACGGTCAATGCCGCAATGGAAGCGCTACCGCTGGAACTGCGGACGGCGATTGTCCTGCGCGAAATTGAGGGTTTGAGCTACGAGGAAATCTCTGAAGTGATGGCTTGTCCAATTGGCACGGTGCGCAGCAGGATTTTTCGGGCGCGCGAAGTCATTGCCGAGAAATTGAGGCCTTTGCTTGACTTTCCCACTGACAAACGTCGGTAGGTAGCGATGATCGCAAGGCGAGAACCTTGCTTTTTTGAGGTTTTCGGAAACCTGGGTATTTTTGGTCATTTGGATCACGCAGCCACTGATGGAACCACCGATGGACACGAACAAGAAAAACCGCGAGCGTATTTCCGCCCTGTGCGACGACGCGCTGCCAAAAGAAGACCACGAACTCGCCAGCGCCGCGCTTCGCACGGACGAGGGGCGGGCGGCGTGGGAAGTGTATCACCTCATCGGCGACATGCTGCGCACGGGAGAGTCCGCCGACCTGTCGCCGGGCTTCTCGAGCCGCCTGGCAGAGCGTCTCGCCGCCGAGCCGCTGCACCCGCGCCGCGCTCCAGGTACTGAGGCCGAGCACGCCGCCAAGCCGGCCGTGCTGGCCGCTTCCTCGCCATCCTCCTGACGCGGCCCAGGCCGCACCCACCGCCGCGCGCTCGCGCGGCCTGGCCTCGCTTTGGCCAGTGCGAGCCATCGGCCAGGTGTCCATGACAGCCTGGCGACGGCCGCGCACCACCTGTCCATTCACTGCGCGACGACTCTACGCGACAAGTCGGGGGTTTTCGGCTTACCATAACGCCAATTCCCGTCCTCATTCCTGACTCCCATGACAAGCAAAATCCGTAGCCTAGTCCTCTCGGCCCTGCTGTTGGCGTGTGCCGGCCTGTCCACCCCTGGCGCGGCGATTGGCGCCGCACCCGTTCCCGCGCCGGTGGTGACCGGCCTGCCGGACTTTTCCGACCTGATCGAGAAGGCGGGGCCGGCGGTCGTCAACATCCGGACCACCGAACGGGTGCGCATGGGCCAGGGCGGCCCGGGAGAAGAAGAAATGCAGGAATTCCTGCGCCGCTTCTTCGGCCAGCCGATCCCGCGCCGGCGTTCGCCGCAGCAGCAGGGAGAGCAGGAAGTCCAGCGGGGCGTCGGTTCCGGCTTCATCATTTCCGATGACGGCTATGTGCTGACCAATGCCCACGTGGTCGAGGGCGCCGACGAAGTCACGGTCACGCTCACCGACCGCCGCGAGTTCAAGGCCAAGGTGCTCGGGGCCGACCGCCGCTCCGACGTCGCCCTGCTGAAGGTCAGCGCCGCGAACCTGCCCTACCTGCGCACGGGCGACTCGAGCAAGATCCGGGTCGGCGAGTGGGTGATCGCAATCGGCTCGCCCTTCAACCTCGACAATACGGTTACCGCCGGCATCATTTCGGCGAAGTCGCGCGATACCGGCGAATACCTGCCGCTGATCCAGAGCGACGTTGCCGTCAATCCCGGTAATTCGGGCGGCCCCCTGATCAACATGCGCGGCGAAGTCATCGGCATCAATTCGCAGATCGCCACCCTTTCCGGCGCCTACAACGGCATTTCGTTCGCCGTGCCGATCGACGAAGTGATGCGCGTCGCCGACCAGCTCAAGAAAACCGGCGCCGTCACCCGCGGGCGCCTCGGCGTCCAGATCAGCGAGGTGACGCGCGACGTCGCCGAATCGCTGGGCCTGGGCAAGGCGCGCGGCGCCGAAGTGTCGATGGTCGAGCCCGGCGGCCCGGCGGAAAAGGGCGGCATCAAGGTCGGCGACATCATCCTGAAATTCAACGGCCAGCCGATCGAAACGACACGCGACCTGCCGCGCCTCGTCGGCGCATCGAAAATCGGCGCGCGCGCCACGGTGACCGTGTGGCGCCGCGGCGCCCAGCTCGACGTGCCGGTCACCATCGTCGCCCTCGAGGACGAAAAGACGGCCACCGCCAAGCCGCAGCCGAACAAGCCGGCCCCCGGCGCGGCCCCGAACGTGCTCGGCCTGCAGGTCTCGAACCTGAGGGCCGAACAGCGCCGCACCTTGCGTATCGAGGGCGGCGTGGCGGTCGAAGCCTCCGAGGGCAGGGCGGCGACGGCCGGTATCCGGACGGGCGACCTGATCCTGCAGATGAACAACGTCGAGATCAAGGACGTGGCCCAGTTCAACGCGCTGGCAACCAAGCTGGATCCGAAGAAGAGCGTGGCGGTGCTGGTGCGGCGTGACAACGTCACCCAGTACGTCGTCATCAAGCCCGGCAAGTGAGCTCGTTCACGCTCTACTCGCGCAGCTGGTGCCACCTGTGCGAGGACATGCTGGCGGCCTTGCAGGCCCTGGCGCCGCCGGGCCAGCCTTTCGAGGTCGACGTCATCGACGTCGATGCCGACCCGGCATTGGTGGAGCGCTTCGACGAGCTGGTGCCGGTGCTCTACGGCCGGCTCGACGAGCCGGAGCTGTGCCACTATTTCCTCGACGAGGCGGCGGTGCGCAGGTATCTCGCGTAGGGTGGGCGCCCCCGTGCCCACGCGAACGTTCGCGTCATGTTGCCGCTTCCGCGTGGGCACGGGGTGCCCACCCTACACAAACCGGGCTTTCTACCCTGAAATCCGGTAAAATGCAGGGTTTGAAAAAGCTTCCGTTGCTGTCCCGGAAGCTTCTCACCTTGAGACTAGTTGAATTTAGGCGCTCGCCTGGGGTAGACACGCCCCCCATGGAGCGCTTTTTTCGTATTGCGCCGGCAGTTTGCGGCGCCGGCCGGCCACCCGCCTGCGGCCTCGCCCCTTTTTGGTTTTGAGCTTTGTTAATGAACAACATACGTAACTTCTCCATCATCGCCCACATCGACCACGGTAAATCGACCCTGGCCGACCGCATCATCCAGCTGTGCGGCGGCCTGTCGGACCGCGAAATGGACGCGCAGGTGCTCGACTCGATGGACCTGGAGCGCGAGCGCGGCATTACCATCAAGGCGCAGACCGCCGCCCTGCAGTACAAGGCGCGCGACGGCCAGATCTACAACCTGAACCTGATCGACACCCCGGGCCACGTCGACTTCAGCTACGAAGTCTCGCGCTCGCTGTCGGCCTGCGAAGGCGCGCTGCTGGTCGTCGACGCCTCCCAGGGTGTCGAGGCGCAGACGGTGGCCAACTGCTACACCGCGCTCGACCTGGGCGTGGAAGTGGTGCCGGTCCTGAACAAGATCGACCTGCCGCACGCCGACCCCGACAATGCCAAGAAGGAAATCGAAGACGTCATCGGCATCGATGCCTCGGAAGCGGTCATGTGTTCGGCCAAGTCCGGCCTCGGCGTGGAAGACGTGCTGGAAGACCTGATCAAGCGCGTGCCGCCGCCAACAGGCGACGTCGATGCGCCGCTGCAGGCGCTGATCGTCGATTCGTGGTACGACCCGTATGTCGGCGTCGTCATGCTGGTGCGCGTCGTCAACGGCACGCTGCGCCCGAAAGACAAAATCCTGCTGATGGCGACCGAATCGGTCAACCTGGTCGAAAGCATCGGTGTTTTCACACCGCGCTCGGTCTCGCTGCCGACCCTGTCCGCCGGCCAGGTGGGCTTCGTGATTGCGGGCATCAAGGAGCTGACGGCCGCGAAAGTGGGCGACACGGTCACCCTGGCGAACCGCCCCGCGGCCGCGCCGCTGCCGGGCTTCAAGGAAGTCCAGCCGCAGGTGTTTGCCGGTTTGTTCCCGGTGGAAGCGAACCAGTACGACGCACTGCGCGATTCGCTGGAAAAGCTGAAACTGAACGACGCCGCCCTGATGTACGAGCCGGAAGTGTCGCAGGCGCTGGGCTTCGGCTTCCGCTGCGGCTTCCTTGGCTTGCTGCACATGGAGATCGTGCAGGAACGCCTCGAACGCGAATTCGACATGGACCTGATCACCACCGCGCCGACCGTCGTGTACGAGGTCGAGATGCGCGATGGCAGCATCGTCCGCGTCGACAATCCGTCGAAGATGCCGGAGCCGTCGAAAATCAACGAAGTGCGCGAGCCGATCGTCGACGTCAACCTGTATATGCCGCAGGAATATGTCGGCGCGGTGATGACGCTGTGTAACGGCAAGCGCGGCATCCAGATGGACATGGCCTACCACGGCCGCCAGGTCAAGCTGCATTACGAAATCCCGATGGCGGAAATCGTGC
>JAQGLR010000227.1 GCA_028292765.1 Massilia sp.
TGGCTGGCTGGCGGGGGCAGGCGCGGCCGCCGGCTTGGAAACCGATTGGCTTGCAGGCGACGCCGCCACTTGCGCCGGCTGCGTCGCGCGCAGTTCGGCCGGGTCGAGCAGGAAGGTGTATTCGCGCACCAGGCGGCCGTTATTCCAGGACAGTTCGAGCAGCAGATCGACGAAAGGCTCGTTCAGCGGCTGCGGCGACGTGATGCGCACGAACTGGCGGCCTCCCCGCTGCTCGACCACGAAGCGCAGCGACTGCAGGGCCGGATTGAATTCGATGTTGGCGGCGCGGTAGGCCTCCGGGCTGGCGAGTTTCGCGGCCAGGCCGGATGCTTCGTCGGCGGAAACGGACGTCAGTTCGATCTCGGCCCGCAGGGGCTGGCCGAGGGCGGACAGCACGGTCAGCTTGCCCAGTCCCGCCGCCGTGGCCGCCGAAGTCAGCAGCACTGCACTTGCGACCGCTGCGGTAAGCGTTTTCAACGCGGACGACATGATCTGAGGGCGGCGGGTCAGTGGCATAGTTGGGGACTGGAAGGTTAGCTGGGGGAAATGACGGTTTCCCGGAAGTCTCAACATATCATCATGCTCTGGAGCATGCAAGCCTGGCGGGGCGTAGCCAGGTCAAACTGTGGGCTGGATGAGTGATCGATAACGAATCGATATCAAGGTTGAAATCGTTTGATTATCGGGGGATTAACAGGTGTGGATGAATCGCCAAGAAGCCGGATGCATACGAAAAAACGCCGCGGTATGATCGCGGCGCTTTTCGATTACTTCTCCAGCACGATCCGCAGCATGCGGCGCAGCGGCTCGGCGGCGCCCCACAGCAACTGGTCGCCGACGGTGAACGCGGACAGGTAGCCAGGCCCCATCGACATCTTGCGCAGGCGGCCGACCGGGATGGCCAGGCTGCCCGTCACGGCGGCCGGCGACAGGTCGCGCATCGACGCTTCGCGCGTGTTCGGCACGACCTTCACCCACTCGTTGTGCGAGGCGATGATGTCGTTGATCTCGTCGAGCGGCACATCCTTGGTCAGCTTGATCGTCAATGCCTGCGAGTGGCAGCGCATTGCGCCGATGCGCACGCACAGGCCGTCGACCGGAATGGCGGAGGTGCCGAAGCCTTCGCCGCGGCCGAGGATCTTGTTGGTCTCGGCGCCGGCCTTCCACTCTTCGCGCGACTGGCCGTTGCCCAGGTCCTTGTCGATCCACGGGATCAGGTTGCCGGCCAGCGGCACGCCGAACTGCTTCGTTTCGTCAGCGCTCAAGCCATGCTGGGTCGCCAGCACCGTGCGGTCGATCTCGAGAATCGCCGAGGCCGGGTCGTCGAGCAGCGGTTTCACGGCGCCGTTGATGGTGCCGAACTGGGTGAGCAGCTCGCGCATGTGCTGGGCGCCGCCGCCGGAGGCCGCCTGGTAGGTCATGGAAGTCATCCACTCGACCAGCCCCTGCTCGAACAGGCCGCCCAGGCCCATCAGCATGCACGACACCGTGCAGTTGCCGCCGACGTAGTTCCGTACGCCGCGCGACATGGCGTTCTTGATGACGTCGAGGTTGACCGGGTCGAGCACGATGACGGCGTCGTCGTTCATGCGCAGGGTCGAGGCGGCATCGATCCAGTAGCCGTTCCAGCCGGCTGCGCGCAGCTGCGGGAACACCTCGGTGGTGTAGTCGCCGCCCTGGCAGGAGATGATGATCTCGCATGCCGACAGCGCGGCGATGTCGTGCGCGCTCTTCAGGGTAGTCTCGTTCTTCGCCATCTTCGGCGCGGCGCCGCCCGGGTTCGAGGTGGTGAAGAACACCGGCTCGATGTGGTCGAAATCGCCCTCGTCCTGCATGCGCTGCATCAGGACCGAACCCACCATGCCGCGCCAACCTACCAGCCCTACTGCTTTCATCATCATCCCTTTGGTTTTTTCAAAATTTATGCAAGTGCGCGCACCACCGCGTCGCCCATCTGTTGTGTGCTCACGCGCTGCGTGCCATCCTCAAATATATCCGCTGTGCGTAATCCTTGCTGGAGGACGCTCTTGACCGCCGCTTCGATACGCCCGGCATGCCCCGGCATGCCGAGCGAGTAACGCAGCATCATCGCGGCCGACAGGATGGTCGCCAGCGGGTTCGCGATGCCCTGCCCCGCGATGTCGGGCGCCGAACCGTGCGACGGCTCGTACAGGCCCTTGTTGCTGGCGTCCAGCGAGGCCGAGGGCAGCATGCCGATCGAACCGGTCAGCATCGCGGCCGCATCGGACAGGATGTCGCCGAACATGTTGCCGGTGACGATGACGTCGAATTTCTTCGGCGCGCGCACCAGCTGCATCGCCGCGTTATCGACATACATGTGTTCGAGCTCGACGTCCGGATATTCCCGATGGACGTCGGTCACGATGTCGCGCCAGAACTGGAAGGTTTCGAGCACGTTGGCCTTGTCGACGCTGGTCACGCGGCGGCCCCGCTTTTGCGCCGCCTGGAAGGCCACGTGCGCGATGCGGCGGATCTCGCCCTCGGCATAGCGCATCGTGTCGAAGCCCTCGCGCTGGCCCTTGAAGGGGCCGTCGGGGCATTCGCGCACGCCGCGCGGCTTGCCGAAGTAGATGTCGCCCGTCAGTTCGCGGATGATCAGGATGTCCAGTCCCGACACGACCTCGGGTTTCAGGGTCGAGGCGCCCGCCAGCTCCGGGTACAGGATCGCCGGGCGCAGGTTGGCGAACAGGCCGAGTTCCTTGCGTAGTCCCAGGATCGCCTGCTCCGGACGCAGCGCGCGCTCGAGGGTGTCGTAGCGGTAGTCGCCGACCGCGCCGAACAGCACGGCATCGGCTTGTTTCGCCAGCGCCAGCGTGGCCGGCGGCAGCGGGTGGCCGTGGGCGGCATAGCCGGCGCCGCCGACTTCCGCGCTTTCCATGTCGAAGGGCTCGCCGAGCGCGTCCAGCACGCGCACGGCCTGCGCCATGATTTCGGGTCCGATGCCGTCGCCCGGCAGGATGGCAATCTTCATGCGCGTCCTTTTTCTTATTTAGATGACGTTGGCCAGCCAGGGCTGGCGGGCCAGGTGGCGTTCTTCGAAAGCGCGGATCTCGTCGGCGTGACGCAGGGTCAGGCCGATGTCGTCCAGGCCGTTGAGCAGGCAGTACTTGCGGAAGTCGTCGATGGCGAACTCGAAGCCAATGCGTCCGTCGGCACTGCGCAGCACCTGGTTTTCGAGGTCGACCACCAATTTGAAGCCGGGGAAGGCCTTGACTTCGTCGAACAGCTGGTCGACCTGCGCTTCGGTCAGCACGATCGGCAGCAGCCCGCTCTTGTAGCAGTTATTGAAAAAGATGTCGGCGAAGCTCGGCGCGACGATCGCCCGGAAACCGAACTGCTGCAGCGCCCAGGGCGCGTGTTCGCGCGAGGAGCCGCAGCCGAAGTTCTTCCGGGTCAGCAGGATCGAAGCGCCGGCGTAGCGCGGCTGGTTCAGCACGAAGTCCGGGTTGAGCGGACGATGGCTGCAGTCCTGCCCCGGCTCGCCGTGGTCCAGGTAGCGCCACTCGTCGAACAGGTTCGGACCGAAGCCGGTGCGCCGGATCGATTTCAGGAACTGCTTCGGGATGATCGCGTCGGTATCGACGTTCGCGCGGTCGAGCGGCGCAACGAGCCCATCGTGTACGGTGAATTTGTTCATGTGTTCGCCTCGCTGCGCCTTGATGTTTACTTGCCGCCGGCGCCGGTCACGACCTGGCCGACCTTCTGCACGTCGCGGCCCACCCCGGAAATGGTGTTGCAGCCAGTCAGGACGAGGGCAACGAGGGTGAGCGCAAATACTTTTTTCATGATGTTCCAATGCTTCGGTGGTTAAAAAAATCGGTGTGTTCAAAAGCCCTGCGCTAGAGGGCTCGTACGTCGACGAAATGGCCGGCGATGCCGGCGGCGGCGGCCATCGCGGGCGACACCAGGTGGGTGCGTCCGCCCTGCCCCTGGCGGCCTTCGAAGTTGCGGTTCGAGGTCGAGGCGCAGCGCTCGCCCGGCTCCAGGCGGTCGGCGTTCATCGCCAGGCACATCGAGCAGCCCGGCTCGCGCCACTCGAAGCCGGCGGCCTTGAAAATCTTGTCGAGCCCTTCGCGCTCGGCCTGTTCTTTCACCAGGCCCGAACCGGGCACGACCAGCGCCAGCTTCACGTTCGCGGCGCGCTGGCGTCCGCGCACAACCTCAGCGGCCGCGCGCAAGTCTTCGATGCGCGAATTCGTGCACGAGCCGATGAAGACCTTGTCGATGCGGATGTCTTCGATCGGGGTATTCGGCGCCAGGGCCATGTAGGCCAGCGCTTTTTCGATCGCGTCGCGGCGCACGGCGTCTTTTTCCTGCCCGGGATCGGGCACGCGGCCGTCGATCGAGGTCACCATCTCGGGAGAAGTGCCCCAGGTGACCTGCGGGCGGATCTGCGTCGCGTCGAGCGTCACGACCAGGTCGAACTGGGCGCCCGGGTCGGTGCGCAGCGTGCGCCAGTAGCCCACGGCCTGCTCCCACTGCTCGCCCTTCGGCGAATAGGGGCGGCCCTTCACGTAGTCGATCGTGGCCTGGTCCACCGCGACCATGCCGGCGCGGGCGCCCGCTTCGATCGCCATGTTACAGACCGTCATGCGCCCTTCCATCGACAGCGCGCGGATGGTCGAACCGCCGAATTCGATGGCGTAGCCGGTGCCGCCGGCGGTGCCGATGCGCCCGATCACGGCCAGCACGATGTCCTTCGCGGTGACGCCGGGCGGCAAGGCGCCGTCGACCTGCACCAGCATCGCTTTCGATTTCTTGGCCAGCAGCGTCTGGGTCGCCAGCACGTGCTCGACTTCCGAGGTGCCGATGCCGTGCGCCAGGCAGCCGAAGGCGCCGTGGGTGGACGTATGCGAGTCGCCGCAGACGACCGTCATGCCCGGCAGGGTCGCGCCCTGCTCCGGCCCGATCACGTGGACGATGCCCTGGCGCCGGTCGTTCATGTTGAAATAGGTGAGCCCGAAGCTCTTCGCGTTGGCATCCAGGGTCTCGACCTGCAAGCGCGAGGTTGGATCGGCGATGCCTTCGCGGCGGTCGGTGGTCGGCACGTTGTGGTCGGCCACGGCCAGGTTGGCGGAAGTGCGCCAGAGCGGGCGGCCGGCCTCGCGCAAGCCCTCGAAGGCCTGCGGGCTGGTCACTTCATGCACCAGGTGGCGGTCGATGTAGAGCACCGTGGTGCCGTCGGCATCGGCACGCACGACGTGCGATTCCCAGAGTTTGTCGTAGAGCGTCTTGAGCATGCTATATCCCGGTGGAACGACCGCTTGAAGAGGGGGCTTTTGATTATGCCATAATTGTGCACTGCGGCAGAAGCAAGGCCAGTTTGCACGATTATGCTAACAAACGCCATCGGGCACAAACAAAATTTTCATGCAAAGCCGGAATTTCAAATAAAAAAAGCCTGCGCACGGAATGCACAGGCTTTTATTGCGAGGGCTCGAACAGCCCTTTTCACTAGAATAGTGCGTCGGCTCGCAAACTCAGGCGGCGATGCGCACCGTGCCGCGGCAGCCGTCCATCAGGAACGACAGGCCCACCACCAGCACCAGTTCGCCCTCGGCGGAGCGCGCCGTGCCGGTCACGCCTTCGACGGTCAGCGCCGTCATCGGCTTGATCACGAGATCGGCGGTGCCGTCGACCGCTTCCACCGCCAGGATGTAGGGCTGGGGGGCATTGATGACGATGCCGACGCGTTCCGGCGCTTCCTCGTAACCGAGGGCGCCGGCCAGCGAACGCACCGGCAGCGGACGGCCCTGGTCTTTCAGCACCGGGGCGCCGCCGACCATGGAGTAGGTTTCCGGCAGCTCGACCACGCGCTCGACGACCGCCATCGGCAGCGCCAGCGAAGCGCCCGAGGTGGAGACCAGCATCGTCGGCACGATCGACAGTTCGATCGGCAGGCGGATCGCGAACTTGGTGCCGTGGCCGAGCGAGGAATCGATGCGGATCGCGCCGCGGTTCTTTTCCACCGCCGTCTTGACCACGTCCATGCCCACGCCGCGGCCCGAGACCGACGACGCCACTTCCTTGGTCGAGAAGCCCGGCAGGAACACCAGCTGGTAGGCATCCTCGTCGTTCTGGGCGCCGTTCTCGCCGATCAGGCCCTTCTCGATGGCTTTCTTGCGCAGCTTGGCCGGGTCCATGCCCTTGCCGTCGTCCTGCAGCACGATCATGACGCTGTTGGCTTCCTGCCAGGCTTTCAGCAGGATGAAGGCCTTGGCCGGCTTGCCGGCGGCGATGCGGTCCTGCGGCGACTCGACACCGTGATCGAGCGCGTTGCGCAGCATGTGCACCAGCGGGTCGTACAGGCTGTCGACGACGACGCGGTCGACTTCGGTCTCGGCGCCTTCGATGGTCAGCTCGACATCCTTGCCGAGGTCTTTCGCCAGTTCGCGCACCAGGCGCGGGAATTTCTGGAACAAGCGCCCCACCGGCTGCATGCGCGTGGCCAGCGTGGCGCGCTGCAGCTCGGCCGAGTAGCGCGAGGCGCGCTCGAGGGTTTCGGTGAGCGTGGCCATCAGGGTCGCGGCCTGCCCTTCGAACTTGAACTGCGCCAGGCGTTCCAGCAGCACGGCCGCCTGGTTGGCGGCCTGCACCGATTCGCCCGCCACTTCCAGCAGCGCGTCGAGCTTGACGGCGTCGATACGGATGCTTTCGTCCTTGGCCGGAGCGGCGACGGCCGCTTTGCTGTCGCTGCGGCGGTCGACACCGTCCCAGCCGGCCCTGGCGGCCGGCGCCGCGGTCGCGGCGACTTCATTCTGTGCTGCGGGAGCCGGCGGCGCAGCGCCGGCGTCGCCGGCGGCAACCGGGGCCGAACCGGCCGGGATGGCGGCGCTGGCCGGCACGACGGCGTTGTACATGGCGGTCCAGTCGAGGCCAGCGTCGCCCATGGCCGGCGCGGCGACCGGTGCGGCAGCGGCAGGTGCGACCGGCGCCACGGCGACCGGCGCCGGTGCAGCCTCGGCCTTGCCTTCGATCGCGTCCATCAGGATGCGCTCGAGATCCTGCGGCATCGGGGCGAGCTGTTCGGGCGTGGTGCCGTTGTTCAGGTCGTTCAGCTGGTCGGCCACGAAGCCCGACGCCTGCAGCGCCGCTTCGATCGACAGCGGGGTGACGGGCGCGGCGCCCGTGCGCAGCGCGTCGAACAGGTTTTCGGTCAGGTGGCAGGCCGCCACCAGCGCCGGCAGGCCCATGAAGCCGGCGCCGCCCTTGATCGTGTGGAACGAGCGGAACACCGCGTTCAGCGTTTCCTTGTTGTCGGGATCGCGTTCGAGGCGCAGGAGGTGCTCTTCAACATTGACTGCCAGATCCATCGCCTCGACGACGAAGTCCTTGAGCATATCGTCCATTAGAATCCCAGATCGGCAAGAAGATCGTCGACATTGTCCTGGTCCAGCGCCGCGGACGGTATGGACGGGCCCGACATCAGTTGCACGGGAGCAGCTTCTTTTTCGGCCAGCTTGGCGCGCGTCTCCGGCGGCGCGTTGTCGCGCAGCAACTGGGTCAGCTCGTGTTCGACGGTCTTGGTGATCGCGACCACTTTCTTGATCAGCTGGCCCGTGATGTCCTGGAAGTCCTGGGCCATCATGATTTCGAGCAGGCGCGCCTTTTCGGCTTCGGTCGCCTCCGAGACGGCCTGGGCAAACTGGCGCGAGTCGCCGGCCAGCGCCTTGAACTCGTCCAGGCTGAGCTTGCCCGAGAACAGCGCATCCCAGCGGCCCGACATGTCCTGGGCCTGCTTCGACAGCTTGTCCTGCGCCGGCATGCCTTCGTCGAGCGTGTTGAGCACCTTGTTGGCGGCCTGTTCGGTCAGGGTGGCCACGTATTCGAGGCGGTCCTGGGCGTCGTTGATCTGCGACGAAGCCTCGGTCAGCGCGCGGTCGTAGCCCAGTTCGCGCAGCGAGTCGTGCAGCAGGCGCACGATGCCGCCTAAACGCTCGTACATGTTCTTGTCGCCCTCCACGCCCTCGCCCGCCGTCACGCCGGCCGCGCCTGCGGCGGTTCCGGCAGGCATGGCCGGCTGGCTCGATGCCACCTGGTCGAACAGGGCTTCCAGGTCATCTTCCTCTGCCACTGCGGCCGGGGCAGCCGGGCTGGCCGGGGCCGCCGCAGGGGCCGCCGCAGGGGCCGCCGCACTGGCGCGCTGGGCTGCCACTTCCTCGAATAAGGCGTCGAAATCGTCGGCGGCGTCGGTCATAATCCCTGCTTCTCCATAATAAAAATATCGCGATTGTTGCGTGTTTCGGTGCGGCGGATGCAGGCTTGCGCGCCGACGCTTGGCACGTCGCCGCAAGCCCAAAAATCATTCAGCGAGTGTAGCAGCGTAGTTGCCGTAGGTAAATGTCGGAAAAGAGGGTACATTGAAATGGACAACGAAACTTAATTCCGCGACAATAAAACGGTGCGGTTCCTGATTGTTTTCACAGGCGAGGTGTTGTTTTACAGTCGCGTCGATTGTGCATGGTTTTTCGACCCGGCCTGGAGGAGGCGAGCTCATGTTTGACGAAAGTCAACAGCTTGCGCTATGACAAGCAACCGGCGCTTACCAGGGGCGACAATAGCGTGGCGTTTCGAGGAGTCATCATGTACCGGAAAATCCTGATCACTACCGACGGCTCGACCGTGTCCCAGCACACGGCCTGTGCCGGCGTCAAGTTCGCGCAGCAGATGGGGGCCGAGGTGCTGGCCCTGTTTGTCGCACCCGATTACCAGTACCCTGTCTATGTCGAAATCATCCCGCCCTCGTATCCGAGCGAGGAGGAATACATCGAACAAATGAAGCGTACCGGCGAAGACCACATGAGCCGCATCATGCGCTCCTGCGAAAAGGCCGGGCTCGTCCACAGCTGCATGACGGCGTTTTCCGACGCGACTGCGCTCAAGATCGTCGACGTCGCCGAGCAGCAAAGTTGCGACCTGATCTTCATGGGTTCGCACGGGCGCAGCGGCTGGGGCCAGATCCTGCTGGGCAGCGTCACGAATAAAGTGTTGTCGCATACGACCAGGCCGGTGCTGGTGCACCGCCTGATCAACGAGCCGGTCGAGTCCTAGTCCGGCACCGGCACGCCGTTCGCGGCGTGCATCTATATGGAAGACGCTGCGGCGGGCCGTGGCGCTGGGAGTAACGCATCTATGATAAGAATCGTCATTGCAGATGACCACACGATCATGCGCGAGGGCCTCAAGCGCATCCTGGACGGCGCGCTCGATGTCGAAATCGTCGGCGAAGCCACCAACGGCTTCGAAGTGCTGTCGCTGGTGCGCCAGGGCGGCTTCGACCTGTTGCTGCTCGACCTGTCGATGCCCGGGCGCAGCGGCGTCGACCTGATCCGCCAGGTGCGCAGCGAGGCGCCCAAGCTGGCGGTGCTGATCCTCACGATGCACGAGGAAGAGCAATACGCGGTGCGCGCGATCCGTGCCGGCGCCCAGGGTTACCTCACGAAGGAAAGCGCGGGCACGCAGCTGGTGGGCGCGATCCGCAAGGTGGCCTCGGGCCGCCCCTACATCAGCACCGAAGTAGCCGAACAGTTGGCGCTGAACATCATGGCGCCGAACGAGCAATTGCTCCACAAACAGCTGTCGGATCGCGAGTTCGAGGTGTTTTCGCTGCTGGTGGGCGGCAAATCGATCACCGAAATTGCCAACAACCTGCACCTGTCGGTCAAGACGGTCAGCACCCACAAAACGCGCATCATGCAAAAGATGGGCATGACCTCCTTGTCGGAAATGGTCCAGTACGCGGTGGCGCACCGCCTGCTGGCGCCGCTGAAGGCTTGAGGTAAGGGCTGTTTCCTTCAAGCTCCGGCCTGGGGTTCCAGGCCGGAGGTCGTTCGTCACAGGGCCCAGCCCCAAGACATTCGACATTGCGATTGCATAGTTTGTGCCATGCCCGCCACGCACCACCCGGTGCGTTAGCGTCTCCTACTGGTAATGTGTCCTGCCTTGTCCCGTTCGGTGACGCCCCGCATCAGTAAGATAATTCCTACACCCGTGGCAGCCCTCCTACCTACACATTCAGCCATTGCTGATATTAATGCCGGACTCGTGTTGGCATACTGAATTCCAGCGTATCGACTTGCTTGCGATCTAATTTTTCTCCGTAAGCCAAGCCTGCCGCTTGATGAATCCTATTGAAGCACCCGGTAGCGGCTCCATTAACCGAAGCCGTGCCAGACAGATTTCTTCACTGGAGAAAAGCATGCAGTCCCAGCCAGATCAACGTAACGCAAGCTCGACCATGCATTCCACCCCGATGGAAGCAGGCCGCCAACGCCAGGGCCGCCTGTGGTCCAACCTGAAAGAAGTCTGTGACCTGCTCCACATCCCGGCCGCCGTTTCGGTCAATTCCGAAGAGTTGCTGTTCCAGCACGTCCAGTTCAAGACCGGCCAGCGCGTGCACACCATCGGCCAGGCCTTCGACACCCTGTACATCGTCAATTCCGGCTTCCTGAAAACGGTGCTGATCGACGAGTTCGGCAACGAGCAGGTGCTGAGCTTCCCGATGAAAGGCGACATGCTGGGCGTGGATGGCATCCATACCCGCCACTATGCCTCCGAGGCAGTCGCCCTGTCCGACTGCGACCTGATCCTGCTGCCGTTCAAGAAGCTTACCGCCCTCGGCCGCGTCCATGCCGAGCTCGAGAACATGATGTACGGCGTCATGAGCCGCGAGCTGGTCCGCGAGCAAACCATGATCGGCATGCTCGGCGCCCTGTCGGCCGAGGCGCGCGTGGCGCGCTTCCTGGTCTCGCTGGCCGACCGCTTCGCCGCGATGGGTTATTCCAGCAAGCTGTTCAACC
>JAQGLR010000231.1 GCA_028292765.1 Massilia sp.
CGAGCTGCACGCGATACGGTTCCGACAAGGTGTAGGTCGGGCTTTTTACGGTGCCCTTGTGCCCGGCCGCGTGCAGCAGCGCGCGCGTGAGCGCGGTCTTGCCGGCGCCGAGGTCGCCGTGCAGGTAGATGACGAGGCCGGGCACCAGGGCGCGCGACAATGCCGCGCCGAGCTGCAGGGTTGCCGATTCGTCCGGCAGGTGGGCTGTAAGGTGGGCTGGAAGGCGCTGCATCAATTAGAATGTCATGTTTGGCGGCGCGCTCGCGCCGCGATTTTCACGTTTGCCGGAATGTCCACATCCTCTCCCGACCTGCACGAACTGACGCGCGCCATCAAGGCATGGGGTGCGGAGCTCGGCTTTGCCGACCTGCGCATTGCCGACGTCGACCTGGCGCACGCCGAGCAAGGCCTGGCGGCATGGCTGGCCGCGGGCCACCACGGCGAGATGGATTATATGGCAAGCCACGGAATGAAGCGTGCCCGTCCCGCCGAGCTCGTGCCAGGCACGGTGCGCGCGATCGTCGCGCGCATGGACTACCTGCCGCTCAAAAGCGATGACTGGCGCACGCGCGAACTGGCCCGCCAGCTCGATCCGGGCGCGGCCGTGGTGTCGATGTATGCGCGCGGCCGCGATTACCACAAGGTGCTGCGCAACCGGCTGGCGCAACTGGCCGAGCGGATAAAGGCCGAGATCGGGGACTATGGCTACCGGGTGTTCACCGACTCGGCGCCGGTGATGGAGTTGCCGCTGGCGGAAAAGGCGGGCCTGGGCTGGCGCGGCAAGCACACGCTGCTGCTGTCGCGCGAAGCCGGCTCGACCTTCTTCATCGGCGAAATCCTGGTCGATCTGCCCTTGCCGGTCGACGCGCCGACGGGCGGGCATTGCGGCAGTTGCAGCAACTGCATCGATGCCTGCCCGACCGGCGCCATCCTCGGCCCGGGCCGGCTGGACGCGCGCCGTTGCATCTCCTATCTGACCATCGAACTGAAGGGCAGCATTCCACTCGAGCTGCGGCCCCTGATCGGCAACCGCATCTATGGTTGCGACGATTGCCAGCTGGTTTGCCCATGGAACAAGTTCGCGCAGCGCGCGAGCGTGCCCGATTTCGACGAGAGGAATGGTCTCGCCGACTCAGGCATGGTGGAATTGTTCGGGTGGAACGAGGAGGAATTCAATCGCCGCATGGAAGGCAGTCCGATCCGGCGCATCGGTCACGAGCGCTGGCTGCGCAACCTGGCCGTGGGCCTGGGCAATGCGGCCGACGCGCGCCGCGGCGACCCTGCTATCGTCGCGGCCTTGCAGGCGCGCGCCGGTCACCCGTCCGCGCTGGTGCGCGAACACGTCGAATGGGCGCTGCTGCGCCACCAGTCATAGCTCGATGCGTTTCGCGCGCATGGCCGACCAGTCGCCATCGATCGAGATCATCGCCACGGCTGTGATACCGTTTTCCTTCAGATAATCGTTGATGGAGTCGCGATTGATATCAGTGGCTTTCGACGCGGTCTGCTTCAGGTAGGCGATCCAGAGCGAGCCCTTGTCGGCGAGGCGTTCTTTCGCCGTCGGCAAGTATTGCTCGAGGTCTTTGCGGTTCATGCAGAACATCATGATCACATCGAAGGGACCGTCGCCTTCCTTGATCAGCTCCTGCGGGAACTGCGACACGACCGTCGGGTGGACCCCGCCATTCATGATCAGCATGGATTTCGCGTTGCGCAAAAACATCCTGTCTGCAACTGTCTTTTCGTTCATTTGCTTTCCCTAAAGAAGTTGGCGAAGTGGGCGTCCCCGAGCGACGGCGCGTTCAAATTGATTTTACAAGCGATCCCCGAAAGGGCGGGCTTTTGGGACGTCCTGTGCGCACCGATTGGCGACCAATAGTCATGGCTGGGCTGTTGCCTGTGCGGCTAGTCCAGGCTATTTCAACAAGCCCGCCAACTCCACCGCCGTCTTCACCTGCATCTTGTCGAAAATATGCGCCCGATGCACTTCCACCGTGCGCATGCTGATCCCCAGCTCGTCGGCCACGACCTTGTTCATCTTGCCTGCCAAAATCAGGTCGAGCACTTCGCGCTCGCGGGCCGACAGCGTGGCCAGGCGTGCCTGCACCTGGGCCGCGCTGGCCGCCGCGCGCGAGGCCGCCAGTGCCTGGTCGACGCGGTCCATCAGCTGGTTGTCGTTGAACGGTTTTTCGAAGAAGTCGAAAGCGCCGCGCTTGAGCGAGTCGACCGCCATCGGCACGTCGCCGTGACCGGTCAGGAAAATCACGGGCAAGCGAGCCAGCCATCCGCGACCGATGAGCTGGTCGAAGACGGCGATGCCGTTCATGTCCGGCATGCGCACGTCCAGCAGCACGCAGTCGCCATCCGGGTCGGGCGCGCCGACGCCGTCGAGGAAGGCCTGGCCCCCGGCATAGCCGCGCACCGCCAGCCCGCGCGATTGCGCCAGCCACGCGAGGGCGTCGCGGATCACGTCTTCGTCATCGACGATATGCAGCATGCAGGTCTCCTGGGTCTTCTTGTTTGCTCATTGTAGCTCGACGGCCGCAGTGGTGGCAGCCGGGCGTGGCAGGCTGAAGGTGAAGACGGTGCCGCCGCCCGGGTTCGGCGCGTGCGTGAGCGTGCCGCCGTGGAACTCGATGGCGGTGCGGCAGATCGACAGGCCCATCCCCATGCCTTCCGCCTTGGTCGAGAAGAAGGGCGAGAACAGGCGCTCGGCCACCTCGAGCGGGATGCCGTGGCCGTGGTCGATCACCGACACCGAGACCTGGGCCTCGTCGTTCGAGGCGGTAATGCGCAGGATGCGGCGTTCGGGCGGCGCATCCATCATGGCCTCGATGCCGTTGCGCGTCAGGTTCAGTAACACCTGCTCCAGCATCAGCCGGTCGGCCAGCACCGGCGGCAGCTCGGGCGGCAGGTGGATCTGCAGGGAAACATACGATTGGCGCGTCTGCAGCTCGATCAGGGCGCGCACGCCGTCGATGACGCTGTCGATCGCCACCGTTTCGCGCTTCGGCTCGCTCTTTTTCACGAACTCGTGCACGCTCCTGATGATCTGGCCGGCGCGCTGCGCCTGCTGGCGCGCCTGTTCCAGCGCCCGCCGCAGCAGGACCGGCTCGACCGGCACGCCCTTGTCGGCCCGCTCCAGCACGTTCAGCGCGCCTGCCGTGTAGCTGGAAATGGCGGCCAGCGGCTGGTTCAGCTCGTGCGCCAGCATCGACGAGATCTCGCCCATCGTCGCCAGGCGCGCGCCCGCTTCCAGCTTTTCCTGCTGCTGGCGGTTCAGTTCCTCGGCCTTCTTGCGGTCGGTGATGTCGAGGATCGAACTCATCCAGCCGGTCTGCCTGCCGTGGCTGTCGACCAGCGGCGCCTCGAACACCAGCACCGGCACCCGCACCCCGTCCGAACGCTGGAACACGCTCTCGAACTGGGGTGTGATGGTGCCGGCCAGCACGCCGGCGAAGCGTTCCTCGTACTCGCCCAGCGCTTCCGGCGCCCAGTAGGGCATCGGCGGCTTCCTGCCGAGCAGTTCTTCCGGCGGCAGCCCGACCATTTCGCAAAAGGCCTTGTTGACATAGGTGACGCGCCCCTCGAGGTCGCGCGCGCGCAGGCCCGTCATCAGCGAATTTTCCATCGCCGTGCGAAACGCCATCTGCTGGCGCAGCGCGCTTTCGGCGGCGAGCGTGCGCGAGATGTGGCGCCACAGCGCGAGCAGGCTCCATAACAGTCCCAGCGCCAGCACGATGACCGAGCCGACCAGCAGGTTCGGCAGCAGGCGCGGCGCGCCCTTGACGCTGTCGGTGACGAGCACGATCGAGGCGCCCGGCAAATCGAGCGGGCGCCGGTGGGTATAGACGCCGCGCCCCGGGCCACCGGCGGCGCGCGTGGCCAGCGGCGTGTCGTTCCGGTCGAGCAGGGTCAGCGCATTGTCCTGGGCGAACCACCAGGGCACGGTTTCGTCCAGCAACACCTTGAGGTCGTAGGCCGCGACCAAACTGCCGGCATAGGCGCCATCCTGGAACAGGGGCAGGTAATAGTCGACCAGGCCGGGAGCCTGCTTTGTGGCGCCATAGGGTTCGGTATAGCGGCCGGCGCGGGTCAGGCGCGCCATGTCGTGGGTCTCGACACCGTCCGCCTGCGGCTTGGCGGCCGGAGGATCCATACCATGGCGCGCCAGCAGCGCCCCATTTGCGCCCAGCCACAGCACGCGGCGCAGTTCGGGTCCGTTCTTGAACATCTGCGCGAAGCGCGCCTGCAGGGCATCCGGGGCGGGCACGGATGTGGGCAACCCGGCGACCAGGTCGGCGCCGAGCGTGGCCAGCGCTTCCTCGCTGCGCGCGAGTTCGAAGCGCAGCGTCTGCTCGACCCACAAGGTATCCGCAATCAATTGCTCCTGGCGCTCGTTGGCTTCCATCTGGCGCGCCTGCCATGGCAGCCAGAGCAGGACGGCGAGGAACAGCAGTACTAGCAACACCGGCAACACCGGCACCAGCCAGCGCCACGGGCGCGACAGGTTGGCGCGGCGGGGCAGTCTGAATGGATTTTTCATGCTTGGCCGTGGACGTTTTGTTGGGCTGGTACTATGGCGAAATCCATCGTCGCACAGTTTTGGGTAGTAATCGATAACATGAAGAAGACAAACATGCGCAGGCTGGTCCTTGGTGTGGCAGCGGCCCTGGCGCTCGGCATGCACGCCGCGTGGGCGCAGGGACCGATCGTCATCAGGTTCAGCCACGTCGTCGCCACCGACACCCCCAAGGGCCAGGCCGCCGAACGCTTCAAACTGCTGGCCGAACGGGCGACGCGCGGCCGCGTGAAAGTCGAAGTGTATCCGAACAGCCAGCTCTACAAGGACAAGGAAGAACTCGAAGCCCTGCAACTGGGCGCCGTGCAGATGCTCGCGCCTTCGCTGGCGAAGTTCGGCCCGCTTGGCGTGAAGGAATTCGAAGCCTTCGACCTGCCCTATATTTTCCCCTCGAAGGCGGCGTTATACGCGGTGACCGAAGGCCGGATCGGCAAGCGCCTGTTGCAAAAGCTCGAGCCGAAGGGCATCACCGGACTTGCCTACTGGGACAATGGCTTCAAGCTGATGTCCGCGAACCAGCCGCTGCGGGTGCCGGCGGACCTGCGCGGCCTGCGCATGCGCATCCAGTCCTCGACCGTGCTCGACGCACAGATGCGCGCCCTCGGCGCGCGGCCCCAGGTGCTGGCGTTCTCGGAGGTCTACCAGGCGCTGCAGACGGGCCTGGTGGACGGTACCGAGAACCCGCCGTCGAACATGTACACCCAGAGGATGCACGAAGTGCAACGGCACCTGACCGTGTCGAACCACGGCTACCTGGGCTACGCCGTCATCGTCAACAAGAAATTCTGGGACGGCTTGCCGGGCGACATCCGGCGCCAGCTCGAGCGGGCGATGGCGGAGGCCACCGCGTTCGAAAAAGCCATCGCCCAGCGCGACAACGACCTGGCGCTGGCGGCCATCCGCAAGGCCGGCAAGACCGCCATCTACCATCCGACGCCGCAGGAGCAGGCGGCCTGGCGCCATGCCTTGCTGCCGGTGCACCGGCAAATGGAAAGCCGGATCGGCAAGGACCTGATCCGGGCCATTGCCCGCGAAACGGCGGGGCGCTGAGGCCAGCGATACCCGCGCTCCCCATGCGCGCCGCATGCCAACCAGAAGTCCTGCTGTGGCGGCGAAACCTCGTCCATGCCCGATTTTCATAAACCGTATATAAAAATCTATTCTCCGTTGGTACAGTTGCGTTATGATTGGGCGTTGTCGGCACTGAAACGGTGCATGACGCCCGGACACACGTCTTGGGGAGGGCAGAAAAAAAACGGTAGTCCATACCGGAGAATCATGAGAGGAGACACACGTCTGACAGAAGTCGTTGGTACGCCAAACGACCGGGACGTGAACATGATTGAGGCGCACCTTTGGGTGCGCTTTTTTTTTTGCGCTGTGCTGGTGCATCGCAGGGTGGACGGGTCGCCCGCGCGAGGAGTAAACTGCAAGAATGACGACACAACAAGGCAGCGAGCTGTTTTCCGCCATCGTGGCGGCGCCGTTCGGCGCGATCGGCATCCGCACCGAGGGCGAGCGGGTGCGCGAGATGGTCTATCTGCAGCCGCGTTTCGAGGAAAAAGACGCCGAAAACGCGGTCGCCGAACTGGCTGCGCGCCAGGTCGGACAATACCTGCTCGATCCCGACTTCAGGTTCGAGTTGCCGCTGTTCGAAGCCGGCAGCGCCTTCCAGAAGCGCGTGTGGGGAGCGATCGGCGCCATCCCGCGCGGCTCGGTGCTTACCTACGGCAGGATTGCTAAAAACATCGGCTCGGCGCCGCGCGCCGTCGGCCAGGCTTGCGGCGCCAACTGGTTCCCGCTCGTCATTCCCTGCCACCGCGTCACCGCCGCCGCCGGCCTCGGCGGCTTTTCCAACAACGACGACGAAAACGGCTTTCACCTCGCGGTGAAACGCTGGCTGCTGCGCCACGAAGGCGCCACCGCATCCCCATGGCAGCAGCAGGCGATCTGGGACTGATCGACGAGTTCTGCGACACCCTGTGGCTGGAGCAGGGCCTGGCAAAGAACTCGCTCGACGCCTACCGGCGCGACATGCGCCTGTTTTCAACCTGGCTCGACACGACGCGACCCGGACGCGGCCTGCTCGGCGTCGCTCCGGAAGACCTGGCCAGCTATTTCGCCGAGCGCCATCCCGACACCAAACCGAGCACGGCCAACCGGCGCCTGTCGGTGCTCAAGCGCTTCTATGCATTGGCGCTGCGGCGCAACGCAGTGGTTGAAGATCCGTGCCTGAAGATGGCCACCGCGCGCCAGCCGGCGCGCTTCGTGCACACGCTCACGGAAAGCCAGGTCGAAGCCTTGCTGGGCGCGCCCGACGTGTCCACGCCGCTCGGCCTGCGCGAGCGGACGATGCTCGAGCTCATGTATGCGAGCGGGCTGCGCGTGTCGGAACTGGTGGCCCTGAAAATTGTCGAACTGAGCCTGAACGACGGCGTGCTGCGTGTCACCGGCAAGGGCGCGAAAACACGGCTGGTGCCCTTCGGCGGGGAAGCGCGCACCTGGATCGAGCGTTACCTGAAGGATGCGCGCGGCATCATCCTGAACGGGCAGGTCGACGACGCCTTGTTCGTCACCAGCCGCGGCGGGCCGATGACGCGCCAGATGTTCTGGGTGCTCATTAAAAAGCATGCACTCAGGGCCGGCATCCGGGCGCCGCTGTCGCCGCACACGCTGCGCCACGCGTTTGCCACGCACCTGCTGAACCACGGTGCCGACCTGCGTGTGGTGCAACTGCTCCTAGGACATTCGGACATCTCCACCACACAGATTTATACCCATGTTGCGCGCGAACGCCTGAAGCACCTGCATGCGGCGCATCATCCACGTGGTTAATTCAAATTTTGAAAGCTTAACTGCGTCATAATAGCTCCCGCACCAATCCATTCAAGCACACGAGGTAATCATGGCCAAAACCAACTTCAGTTACGAGAAGCGGCAACGGGAACTGGAAAAGAAGCGCAAGGCGGAAGAAAAAGCCCGGCGCAAAGCAGAAGCGAAGAACACTCCGGGCGGGGCGGGGGATGAACCGGCCGAGGGGGACGAGGCCGAGGCCAATGCTGACGCTGATACTGACGCACAGGAGACGCAGGCGCAGTCGTGAATTTGGCTACGAATCAATTGTGACGACGAATACATCGTTCACGCATGCGGTTTCGTAGGCTTACGCGCTTTCCTTTGCAATCGCCGGCACGACATCGGCGACGTGTTCGTGCCCCTTGGCGAACCAGCGCCGTGCGCGCTTGCCGAGACTGTCGAGGTAGCTGTACGCCACCGGCACCACCACCAGCGTCAGCAAGGTCGAGGTAATCACGCCGCCGATCACGGCGCGTCCCATCGGCGCCTGGGTTTCGCCGCCGTCGCCGGCGCCGATCGCCATCGGCAGCATGCCGAAGATCATCGCCAGCGTCGTCATCAGGATCGGGCGCAGGCGCACCTGTCCCGCTTCCAGGATGGCCGCGAACTGCGCCTTGCCTTCGCGCTGGCCGTGGTTCGCAAAGTCCACCAGCAGGATCGCGTTCTTCGTCACCAGGCCCATCAGCATCACGACCCCGATCACCGAAAACACGTTCAGGGTGCTGCCCGTCGCCAGCAGCGCCAGCAGCACGCCGATGAGCGACATCGGCAGCGACATCATGATCGCGACCGGCTGCAGGAAGCTGCCGAACTGCGAGGCCAGCACCAGGTAGATGAAGATGATCGCAATCACGATCGCCGAGCCGAAGTTGGCCATCGTCTCGGCCATCTGCTGGGCGTCGCCGCCGACGTCGAAGCGCACGCCTTCGGGCAGTTCGATCGATTTCATGGCCTTGTCGATGTCGCTGTTGACGTCGCCCGACGGCCGCCCTTCGACACCGGCATAGATCGCCACGCGCCGTTCGAGCGCCTGGCGCTTGAGCACTTGCGGGCTGAACGAGGGCACGAACTCGACCACCTGGCGCAGCGGCACCATGATCGGGTTGCCGGCCGCGTCCATCCGGCTCGAGGCCAGCGACAGGTCGGCCAGGTCCGCCACCTTCTGGCGGCCGCTCCTCGGCAATTGCACGTTCACTTCGTAGTTCTGGCCATCCGGCGCCAGCCACTGGCTGATCTGGTCGCCGCCGACGAATGGACGCAGCGCCGCGCCGACCTGCGCCACCGACAGCCCGAGGTCGCTCGCCAGCTCGTTGTCGATCTTGACGATGGTGGCCGGATTCGCGCCTTCCTGGCTGTATTCGATGTCGGCCACGCCTTTAATTGCCCGCATCTTGTCCATCAGCTTGTGCGCCGCCGCGTCCAGCTTCGCTTCGTCGCGCCCGAGGATCGCGATGAAGATCGGCTTGTTCCCGACCGACATCGTGATGCCGGCAATCGACGACAGGCGTGCGCGGATGACCGACTCCATCTCTTCCTGCGAGCGGCGCCTGGTCTTTTTCACGTCGGTCAGTTTCAGCACGACCTCGGCGCTGTTGTGCCCCTCGTACATGCCGATGGCGCTGCTGACCGCCTCGATTTCCTTGTACTCGCGCAGCGCTTCCTCGACCTGTTTCACCTTGCCGTCGGTGTAGGCCAGGCTCGAGCCGACCGGGGTTTTAAAACGCATCTCGATGAAGCCGTTGTCGGTTTTTGGCGCGAACTCGCCGCCGATCAGCGGGATCAGGAACAGGCTGCCGACGAACACGCCCAGGGCCAGGGCCAGGGTCGACTTGCGCCAGCCAAGGGCAAGGGCCAGCACGCGCCCGTACCAGCCGTGCACGTGCTCGATGCCGACCTCGATCCTGGCCATCAGGCGGCCCAGCCACGGCACATATTTAAAACGGTCCTGCACCGGGTCCGGCCAGACCGAGGACAGCATCGGGTCGAGCGTGAAGCTCACGAACAGCGACACCAGCACCGCAACCGCGACCGTCACCCCGAACTGCAGGAAGAAGCGGCCGATGATGCCGTCCATGAAGGCGATCTGCACGAATACGGCGACGATCGCGAAGGTCGTGGCCATCACCGCCATGCCGATTTCGTTGGTGCCTTCTTCGGCGGCGCGCAGGTGATTCTTGCCCATGCCGAGGTGGCGCACGATGTTCTCGCGCACCACGATCGCATCGTCGATCAAGAGGCCAATGCACAGCGAGAGCGCCATCAGCGTCAGGAAGTTCAGCGTGAATCCGAAGTAGCGCATCTCTATGTAAGCGGCCAGCACCGAGATCGGCGAGGTCAGGCCCGTGATCTCCGTGCTGCGCCACGAATGCAGGAACAGGAACACGATCAGCATGGTCAGCAGGGCGCCTTCGAGAATGGTCTGCTTGACGTTGTCGAGCTGGCTCTGCACGCGCTCGGACTGGTCGTCCATGATGCGCAGCGAAATGTCGGCCGGCAGCGTC
>JAQGLR010000504.1 GCA_028292765.1 Massilia sp.
TCGAAAACAAAAAGGCGTCCGCGTCCCGGGGCCAGTGGCCAGGGAGGCGGACGCCGTTGTCCGGGCGCCGGCCCATCGTTGGGCCGGCAATGTGTGAAGGGATCGCCGTTGATCCTGATGCTTCCAAGTGCAAGAGGCGTGCCAGCCGGGGCGCGGGGCGGGCAGCGGCCTGTCGTGGACGGGTGCGCTACATTGCAGTGCACCATGCTCGAAAATGAGGCGGGAAAGCGCACCGGCGTGGCATTCGCAGGGTGGGCACCCTAGCGTCCGCTCAAGCGCTCCAGGCGACCGCCTCGCGCTGGTGAATCGCAAACGACGCCGCATAAGCGGCCGGGTCGCTGCCGTCCCACACCCGGCCATCCATCAGCGTACTGCTGCGCACCACGCCGCCCGGCAGGGCCACGCCGGCCAGCGCCGCCGCCTCGCGGTACAAGTCCACATGGTTCACCGCCCGCGCCACGGCGAGGTAGTCGGGGTCCTCGCGCAGCAAGCCCCAGCGCCGCTGCTGGGTCAGGAACCACATCCCGTCCGACAGCCAGGGGAAGGTCGCGGCGCCGTCGCCGAAGAAGCGCAAACCCGGCGCGCCGGAGCGGCGCGGCAGCAGGCAGGCGCGCAGCACATCGCTGCCTGCGTTGACGTACGCGGGGCTGGCCAGCACCTCGGCGGCGGCCTCGCGGTTGGCGGGCGACGCATCGAGCCAGCGCGCCGCCTCGAGCAGGCAGGCCACCAGCGCACGGCAGGTGTTCGGATGGCGCGCGGCGAAGTCGGCACGGGCGCCGAGCGCCTTGCCCGGGTGATCCGGCCAGACCTCGCCACTGTGCGCCGCCAGCACGCCGCTGGCCTCGCACACGGCGCGCCGGCTCCAGGGCTCGCCAGCGCAAAAGCCGTCCATGTGCCCGGCCTCGAGATTGGCCGCCATCTGTGCCGGCGGCACGGTCACCAGGGTGGTGCCTGCCATCGGGTCGATCCCGGCGGCGGCAAGCCAGTAGCACAGCCACATCGCGTGGTTCCCGGTCGGGAAGGTGTGGGCGAAGGTGTAGCGGCGCGGCTGCGCCGCCATCAGCGCGGCCAGCGCGGCGCCGTCCCTGACGCCGGCCGCGGCCAGCGCCCGCGACAGCACGATCGACTGGCCGTTCTGGTTCAGGTTCATGAGCACCGCCATGTCGCGCGGCGCGCCGCCGACGCCCATCTGCAAGCCGTACAGCAAGCCGTAGAGCGCCTGCGCGGCATGGAGTTCGCCACTGGTCAGGCGGTCGCGCATGGACGACCACGAATGCTGCTTTTCCAGCACCAGGCGCAAGCCGTACTGCTCGTCGAAGCCGAGCACCGACGCCATCACCAGCGGCGCGCAATCGGCGAGCGGCATGAAGCCGACCCGCACGCTTGCCAGTTCCGGGCGATCCGATCCCGCCGCATACAATCCTTGCATACCCTACTCCCCGCGCCGGGCCTGGCCCAGCAGGTCCTCGACGTCGAGGATGCGCTGCGCGATCTCGGCCAGTCTCAGGTTCTTGTTCATCGCCATGCTGCGCAGGCGTCCGTAGGCTTCTTCCTCGGTCAGCTTGTAGCGCGCCATCAGCAAGCCCTTGGCGCGGTCCAGTACCTTGCGATCGACGAGCTGCTGGCGCGTGTCGGCCAGTTCGCCGAGCAGCTTCTGTTCGCGCCGGAACCGCGCCAGCGCGACGTCGAGCACCGGCCGCACGCGTTCGGCGCGCAGGCCGGCCACGATATAGGCCGACACCCCGGCCTCCACTGCCGCCTCCATCGTCGCGGCCCGGTCGTCCTCGGTGAAGAGCACGATCGGGCGCCGCGCCTCGCGGGTGGCGATCACGATGTGTTCGAGCACGTCGCGCGCGTCCGATTCGCTGTCGATGATGATCAGGTCCGGCTGCAGCTGGGCGATGCGCTCGGGCAGGTAGACGTCGGGCGCCAGAAACGCGACGACGTCATGGCCCGATTCCAGCAGCCCGGCCCGCAGCGCAGCGCCGCGCCGGGCCTGGGCGGCGAGCGCGGCATCGTCGATGCGCAGCTCGCCGCTGTTCACGACGACGATGCGCAGGCTGCGTGGCTGGTCGGCTGGGTTCATGCAGGGATCGATGCAAGAAGCGGGCCAAGCCCGTAAGCACACGGGCCGCAGCCCTGGATAATTCGCATGGAATCACCCCCATCGCATGGTGGCTGCGCTAGAATGCATTCGCATATTTCTAGCCGGAAAGCTATCCCTTTCACCTACCAGACATCACGATGCGACTTCCTGCCCTGAGTTTCCTTATTGCGCTGACTGCACTCCCGGCAGCGGCCGCATCCCCATCCGCTCCCACACCGATCAGCCTCGACCAGGCCATGGCCCACCCGGACTGGATCGGCAATCCAGCCGAACAGGCATGGTGGAGCTGGGATGGCAGGAGTGTGTACTTCAAGCAGAAGCGCACGGGCTCGCAGCTGCGCGATACTTTCCTGGCCAGTACAAGCGGGCCGCGCAAGGTGGCGGACGCCGAATTGGCCAGGCTCGACAGCCCGGCGGTGGTCTACGACCGCAAGCACACACGCACTATCTTGATGCGTAACGGCGACCTGTTCGAGCGCGACCTGAAAAGCGGCGCGCTGGTCCAGATCACGCGCGGCGTCAAGGCCGAAGACCCGCAGTTCTCCAGCGACGAGCGCGCCGTGCAGTTCCGCGTCGGCCACGACTGGTTCAGCTGGGACCGCGCCAGCCGCCTGCAGGCCCCCGCCGCGCTGCCGCGCGCCGCGAAGGACCCGGCGGCGACGGACCCTGACGCATTGCGCGACATGCAGCTGCGCCTGATCGCCACCCTGAAGCGCGCCAGGGACGACCGCGACGCCGGCCGTGCCCGCCTCGAGGAAGAGCGCCGTGCCGACCCGACCCGCGCACCCGCCCCGGTCTACCTGGGCGACAAGCTCACCATCGAAGGCAGCGCGCTGTCCCCGGATGGCCGCTACCTGGTCGTCGTTACCGCCGCCAAGGGCGGCGACAAGGGGCGCGTCGGCAAGATGCCGCGCTACGTGACCGAATCCGGCTACGAAGAGATCGACGACGAGCGCACCCGCGTCGGCCGCAACAACCCGGCCCCGCATGTCCTCAAATTGATCGACCTGGCGACGAACCGGGTGCAGGACCTGCCGTTCGACACCCTGCCCGGCATCGCCACCGACCCGCTGGCGCAACTGCGCGCCGCGGCCAAACTCGATCCGCTGAAGGGCAACCGCCCGCTGCGCATTGCCGACGGCGCCGACGCCGTGCAATGGAGCGCGGATGGCCAGCTGGTGGCAGTGATGCTGCGCGCGGTGGACAACAAGGACCGCTGGATCGCCACCATCGATCTGACAGCGGCGACACTGAAACCCGTACACCGCCTGACCGACGAAGCCTGGGTCAACTACGACAACAGCGATTTCGGCTGGCTGCCGGACAACCGCACGCTGTGGTACCTGTCCGAGGAAAGCGGCTACGCGCACCTGTACACGCAGGGCCCGGCCGGCCAGGCGCGCGCCCTCACAAGCGGCAAGTGGGAAGCCGGCGACGTGCGCTGGAGCGCCGACGGCCGCACGGCCTGGATGCTCTGCAACCGCAAGAACCCGGGTACGTATGAAGTGTGCGCGGTGAATGCGAAGGACGGCGCGACGCGCGAAGTAACGGGCCTCGAGGGTGTGGAGCGCTTCGTGCTGTCGCCCGACGAGCGCAAGCTGCTGGTGCACTACTCGACGAGCTACATGCCGGCGCAGCTGGCCACCGTAGCCGTGACCGGCGGCGCGGCCGTGAAACTGACCGACACCCGCAGCGCGCAGTACAAGGCGCGCGAGTGGGTCCAGCCCGAGTACGTGGCGGTGCCGTCGAGCGACGGCGGCGACCCGGTGTGGTCGAAGCTGTACCGCCCTGCGAAGATGGAGCCCGGTAAAAAATACCCGGTCGTGATGTTCGTGCATGGCGCCGGCTACCTGCAGAACACGACGAAGCGCTTCCCGGTCTACTTCCGCGAGCAGATGTTCCACAACCTGCTGGTCGAAAAAGGGTATGTCGTGCTCGACATGGACTACCGCGCCTCGAAGGGTTACGGCCGCAACTGGCGCACCGCGATCTACCGCCAGATGGGCCACCCGGAACTGGTCGACTACCAGGACGGCGTGAAGTACATGGTGGCGAACCACCAGGGCGATGCGGCGAACGTCGGCATCTACGGCGGCAGCTACGGCGGCTTCATGACCTTCATGGCGCTGATGCGCGCGCCGGAGATGTTCAAGTCGGGCGCGGCCCTGCGTCCGGTGACCGACTGGACCAGCTACAACCACGAGTACACGGCGAATATCCTGAATACGCCGGATCTCGACCCGCAGGCCTACAAGATCTCGTCGCCGATCGAATACGCCGACAAGCTTCAGGGGAATCTCCTGATCGCGCACGGCATGATCGACGATAACGTGTTCTACCAGGACTCGGTGCGCATGGCCCAGCGCCTGATCGAGCTGAAAAAGGATAACTGGGAACTGGCCAGCTATCCGCTCGAACGCCACGGCTACACGCAGCCGGAAAGCTGGTTCGACCAGTACCGCCGGATCTACAAGCTGTTCGAGCGCACGCTCAAGCAGCAAGTAGCAAGCAAATAAGCAGAGAACCAAACGAGCGCCCTTCGGGGCGCTTTTTGTTTTACTGTGCACTCATCCGTACCAACTTCAGATCGCCTTCATGCATCCCCTTTCCGCCCGTATCCGTGTCCGTACCCCTTTCCTTTGCTGCCTGATTGCGCTCGCCTCGACCACGGTGCAGGCACAGGACAGGAAAACCGCCGCCGACGAACCCGGCTTCGTCGGCCTGCCCACCAGCGGCAAGCTCGATTCCAACCGCGTGCTGACCGAGCGCCACGGCGAGGCGGCCCGGCAGCCGGAGCCTGCTCCGAAGAAGGCGGCCGAGGCCAGGTCCAGGCCCGACACCCGGGCCGCCGGCAAACCCGGGATCGATGCCGGCGACGAGGATGACGCAGCGCCCAGGCGCCCGGCCGGCCCGGCGCCAAAGGACGACAAGCCGGTCGCCAGGGCGGGCCTCGCGATTCCGGGCGGGGGCATCACCGGCGTCGTGGTCGAGAACGCCGGGCGTGGCGAACAGTCGAAGGTGCCGGTCACCTTCGGCCAGGTGTTCGCACCGGGCGACGTCGCGCGCGGCAGCGCGCTGGCCGCCAGGCTGGCCGACGGCACGCTGCTGCCGCTGCAGATGGACGTCAAGGCCGCGCACCCCGACGGCTCGGTGCGCCACGCCGTGCTGTCGATGGTGCTGCCGCGCCTGGCGGGCAAGGACGTCGGCATCGCCCTCGTCAAGGCGCCGCACATGGCGGACGACCCGGGGCCGGCGAAAGCGGGCCCGGACGCGAACGCCACCGTCAGCATCACGGAGGGCGGCGAGCGCTACACAGCCTCGAGCGACGCCCTGCT
>JAQGLR010000001.1 GCA_028292765.1 Massilia sp.
TCGACCTGGAAGCGGCGGCGCGGGTCCTGCCGCCGGGATGCGAGCGTTTCACGCTGCACCTGGGGCTGGTCCGCGTGCCTGCGGACTCGGACGCGGCGCGTTTGCTGGCGCCCTTATCGAGCAGGAACCTGCTGCTCGGGTGTACCCCCGTGGTCAACCTGTTTCGCAAGGGAGGCGACCCGATCCCGCTGTCGCACACCCGCGCCGAGTACCCCCTGGCCGCCGATTCGGCGCATGCGGCGGCCTTCGAGATCCACAGCATCGACAGGGTGTGCGTCGTGCGCGAAGCGCGCGGCGCCCGTACCGTTACCGAGTTCGCGCCGCTCTACGCGGTGGGCCATGGGGAAGGGCCTGCCGCGGCGACCAGCCACTACTGGGCCGCGCGGCGCGACGACACCCTGGCCCAGGCCAGTCCCGGGCACGAAGTCCGGCTGGCGCTGCTGGACCCCGACTTCAGCCCTTTGGAGGCGCCTGGCGCCACCATATCGACCGAGCTCACCTGCACCAATCGCGACCTGCCGAGCCGGCTGCGCTACGGCCATCCCGACGGCGACCTGGTAGCCGAATCGCAGGCGGGGACCGCACCGTTTCGCCTGCTGCGCCGGCCGAGCGCCGCGCAGCGCTTTCAGAGCGGGGGCGGGCACGGCACGCACTGGCGCCTGGTGTCGCACCTGGCCCTCAACTACGCCGGGCTGACCACCGCAGGGCTGGCCGACCTGCAGAAAATGCTCGCGCTCTACGACCTGCCGCGCTCCCCGGTCTCGCGGCGCCAGATCGCCGGCATCGTGGGGCTCGAGCACGGCACCGTGCGCGCCTGGCTCAAGACACGGCCGGTTTCGTCGCTGATGCCGGGCGTCGGGATCCGCATGACCGTCGACGAGGAGGCCTTCGCGGGCAGCGGCCTGTACGCGTTCGCGCAGGTGATGGACCGTTACTTCGCCCTGAACAGCCAGCTCAACTGCTTTACCCGGCTCGAGATCGTATCGAGCCAGACCGGAGAGGAGATCCTCGCATGCGCTCCACGCACCGCCGAGAAACTGCGCGCCTCATCGACCGGCTGCTAGCGGCGCCCCAGGAATTCGAATTCGTCCAGGCTGTGCGCATCCTGCTGGCATGGCTGGCCGGGCAGGGGGTGGCGCCCGGGGAGGCCCTGCGGTCCCACCTGCGCTTCGAGAACAGCGTGCGCCTCGGCTTTCCCGCCGCCGAAATCGAAAGCTTGTCGCGCACGCCTGCGGTGGGCGGTTCCGGGGGTGACGCCGACGTGGCCGGGTTCGCGCTCACGCCGAGCTTCATGGGCCTGCTTGGCGTCCATGGCGCGCTGCCCTTCCATGTCACGGAACGGATCGCGGCCTGGCAGCACGAGCGCGACGACCATGCCCCGCGCGCCTTTCTCGATCTGCTGTCCGGGCGCATGCTGGCGCTGTTCTACCGTGCCTGGCACAAGCACCGCGTCGAACAGGCCGGGACCGGGCAGGCCGACGCTTTCCTGCCACGGCTGGCCGCGCTGGCCGGGCTGGCGTACGAGCCGCGCGGGCGCCAGGACAGCGGCGCGATCCTGCCGGATGCCTTGTTTGCCCACTTCGCCGGCATGCTGCAGCAGCGCCCGGCGTCGGCCGCCGTGCTCGAACGCCTGCTGGCCAGCTATTTCGGCGAGGCCGTGCGGCTCGAGGAGGCGGTAGGCCACTGGAACCTGCTGGCTGCCGGCGAACAGCCGGCGCTGGGCGCGAACGCCCGACTCGGCGAAAATACCTTGCTGGGCGAGCGCAGCTGGCGGCCGGACCTGCGCGCCCGGCTGCGCATCGGTCCGCTCGGTCGCGATGCCTTCGCGCGTTTCCTGCCGGGCGGGTCCGCCGCAGCCGCGCTGCGCGCGATCTTGCAGGCCGTGGCCGAGCCGACGGTCGGCTTCGAGGTGCAGCTGATCCTGCGCGGCCGCGATGTGGCGCCGAGCCGGCTGGCGGGTGCGGAGACGGCGCCGGCCCGGCTCGGACGCGACAGCTTCCTGGTCGGTCTTGAGGCCGCAACCGGGCGCACGGACCGCGCCGACATGCGCTACCTGGTGATGCCGATGGCGCCGCTGCCCGAAAAGTCCGCTAAAAAGCGCCGGGAGCGCAGCGCTTAGCCTGCTCGAAGCTGCCTGCCGCCGCCGCCAGCGTACAGGTCACGCGATCATGCCCGATTCCGCAGGCACTTGACCTTCCCACGATAGGAAGGCATATGCTGTAACGAATCGCAAGGAGCAGACCCATGGAAAACCACATTCACCGCCGCGCCGGGCAAGGACCGGCCAGTTTCGATATCTCCGGCATGACCTGCGCATCCTGCGTTGGCCGCGTCGAAAAAGCCCTGCGCGCGACCCCCGGCGTCGACGCGGCCAGCGTCAACCTGGCAACCGAGCGCGCCAGCGTGCACGGCTCGGCGTCGATGGAAGCCGTCGTCGCCGCGGTGCGCAAGGCCGGCTACGAAGCCGTGCCGGCGATGCCGGACAGGCCGGCGGCGCCGGCTGCGGCAAGCCCGTCCTGGCGGCCGGCGGCGCTCGCTGCGCTGTTCACGGCGCCGCTGCTGGCGCCGATGCTCGCGCAGCTGATGGGCGCCGACCTGGCGCTGCCGGGCTGGCTGCAATGGCTATTGGCCACGCCCGTGCAGTTCTGGCTCGGCGCGCGCTTCTACCGTGCCGGCTGGAAGGCGCTGCGGGCCGGGAGCGGCAACATGGACCTGCTGGTCGCCATCGGCACCAGCGCCGCCTACGGCCTGTCGGTGTACCTCTGGCTAAGTGGGGACGTACATGGCGCGGCCCACCTGTACTTCGAATCGTCGGCGACCGTCATCACCCTGGTCCTGCTCGGCAAGTGGCTGGAGACGCGCGCCAGGGGGCAGGCCCTGGATGCGATCAGGGCGCTCGAGGCATTGCGCCCGACGCAGGCCCTGGTGCGGCGCGGGGGAGCCGACACCCTGGTTGCGGTCGCGGACCTGCGCGGCGGCGAGCTGCTCGTGGTGCGTCCGGGGGAGCGCGTCGCCGCCGACGGCCGGGTGCTCGAAGGCCGCAGCCACCTCGACGAGTCGCTCCTGACCGGCGAAAGCCTGCCGGTGGCGAAGGCGCCCGGCGACCGGGTCACGGGCGGCGCCGTGAATGCCGACGGGCTGCTGCTGGTCGAAGTGACGGCGGTCGGGGCGGCGACCATGCTGGCGCGGATCATCCGCCAGGTCGAGGACGCGCAGGCCGTCAAGGCGCCGGTCCAGCGGCTGGTGGACCGCGTCAGCGCCGTGTTCGTGCCGGCGGTGCTGCTGGTGTCGCTGCTGACCTTCATTGGCTGGGGCGTGCTCACCGGCGACTGGCAGGCCGCCTTGCTCAACGCCGTGGCCGTGCAGGTGATTGCCTGCCCGTGCGCGCTGGGCCTGGCCACGCCGACCGCGATCATGGTCGGCACCGGCGCGGCGGCGCGTCACGGCATCCTGGTCCGGGACGCCGAAGCGCTGGAAAAGGCGCACGCGCTTGATACCGTCGTCTTCGACAAGACCGGCACGCTGACCGAAGGGCGGCCGCGCGTGCTGGCGGTTGAGGTGGCAACTGAGGCGGCAGCCGAGGCGGTGGGCAGGACCGACGCGAAGGGGCTGGTCGCGCTGGCCTGGGCCGTGCAGCAGGGCAGCAGCCATCCGCTGGCCGCGGCGGTCGCCGCGCATGCGCGCGAAGTCGGCGCCGTCCTGCAGCCTGCGTCCGGCGCACGGGCCTTGCCGGGGCGCGGCGTGCAGGCCGAGGTCGGCAGCGAAACCATCTACCTCGGCAGCGAAAGGCTGATGGAGGAACTTGGCGCGCCAGGCGACGCGTTGCGGGCCGCTGCACGCCACGAGACGCAAGGACGGACGGTGTCGTGGCTGGCGCGCGGCAAACCGGGCGCGGTCGAGGTGCTCGGCCTGCTCGCTTTCGGCGACCGGGTCAAGGACGGCGCGTTCGATGCCGTCGCACGCCTGAAGGCGCTCGGCGTCACCCCGATCATGCTGACGGGGGATAATGCGGGAGCCGCGCGCGCGGTCGCCGGGGCACTCGGCATCGAGCGCTATGCGGCCGGGGTGTTGCCCGACGGGAAGGCGCAGGCGGTGCGCGATGCGATGGCGGAGGGCCGCACGGTGGCGATGGTCGGCGACGGCATCAACGATGCGCCGGCCCTGGCCGCGGCCGACGTCGGCATCGCGATGGCGGGCGGTACCGATGTGGCGATGCACACGGCCGGCATCACGCTGATGCGCGGCGACCCGCGGCTGGTGGCGGACGCGATCGACATATCGCACCGCACCTGGCGCAAGATCCGCCAGAACCTGGGCTGGGCGTTTGCCTATAACCTGGTCGGCATTCCGCTCGCGGCACTCGGCATGCTCAACCCGATGCTGGCGGGCGCCGCGATGGCGCTCAGCTCGGTGAGCGTCGTGGCCAACGCGCTGCTGCTGCGCGGCTGGCGTCCGGCGCCCGGGCAGCTCAGCACAGGCGCGCAGGGGCCGGAAGCACAACTACAGACACAAGGAGAGAACCCGATGTATGAACTGACCGTTGAAGGCATGAGCTGCGGCCACTGCGTGGGCCGCGTGACGAAGACCGTGCAGGGACTGGACGCGCACGCGAAGGTCGAGATCGACCTGCCGACCAGGAAGGTGCGCATCGACAGCCGCGCCGGCCTGGAGCAGATCGCGGCGGCGATCGACGAGGCCGGGTATCCGGTGACGGCGCGTTCGGAGGCCTAGGGCGGTTCATTGAACAAGCCCCTCGATGCTTGCGCGCCCCCGGCTTGCGCACCGCCAGGCCCTGGTCGCCCATCACCATGTAGCCCGGGATCAGGCCGCTGATCTTTTTCGCCACGCCCCGGTGGTCGACGCCGATCAGGTTCGGCGCCTCGTGCCCCATCGCGTGCATGGTGTGGTGCGCCCGGGACCGAAGCCGCCGCCATCCCACAACAGCCATCCTTGCAACAGCTCGCGCCCAGCGCGCCAGGCCTGGCAGAGCGAGGCGACGCGGCAACAAGCGAGGAACGCTGCCGGGCCGGGGACTGGGCTGTTCAGTGCGCGCCGGGATGCGTTCCAGCGGTATCCTTCGAAAACGCATGCAGCGCGGGTCCGTACGGCCCGTCCGGCGTTTTCTTGTTCGCGGTCACCCGCGTGGAGGTTCGGTTGAAGCCAGCAGATGTGGTATCCAGGTCCCGTGCGGCAGGACCGTCCCGGAGGCATGCGTGAGCATCCGCAACCTCGACCGCCTGTTCGCGCCGCGCTCGGTGGCGCTGGTCGGCGCGTCCGAGCGTCCCGGCAGCCTCGGGGCGACGCTGCTGCGCAACCTCACGGCCGGCGGCTTTCGCGGCACGGTCCACCCCGTCAACCCGAAGTACACCGAGCTGGGAGGCCTGGGCGTCGTGGCCAGCGTGGCCGACCTCGCCACGGCGCCGGATCTCGCCGTGATCTGCACCCCGCCTGAAACAGTGCCGGCGATCATCCGCCAGCTCGGCGAGAAGGGCACGCGCGCAGCCGTCGTGCTCAGCGCCGGCCTGGCGCACAGGCGGGACGAGCGCGGACGCTCGCTCAAGCAGGCGATGCTGGACGCCGCCCACCCCTACCTGCTGCGCATCCTCGGCCCGAACAGCGCCGGGCTGCTGTCGCCAGGCATCGGGCTGAACGCGAGCATGGCGCAGGGCGGCGCGCTGCCCGGGCGGATCGCCTTCGTGTCGCAATCGGGCGCGCTGATGACGGGCGTGCTCGACCGGGCGCGTTCGCGCGGCATCGGCTTCTCGCATGTCATCGCGCTGGGCGACTCCGCCGACGTCGACCTCGGCGACGTGCTCGACTACCTGGCCAGCGACGGCGCCACCGGCTCGATCCTGCTGTATGTCGAGAACCTGCGCTACGCCCGCAAATTCATGTCGGCGGCGCGGGCGGCGGCGCGCAGCAAGCCGACCCTGGTGCTGAAAGCCGGGCGCGCCGGCGGCGGGGTGCGCGCCGCCGCCAGCGAAAGCGGCGCGCTGGCCAGCATGGACGAGGTGTTCGACGCGGCGATCCGGCGCGCCGGCATGCTGCGCGTGTACACCACCGAGCAGTTGTTCGCGGCGGTCGAGACGCTCGCGCACGCCAGGCCCTTGCACGGGGAGCGCCTGGCGATCGTCGCCAACGGCGCCGGCCCGGGCGTGCTGGCGTGCGACGCGCTGCTCTGCGGTGGCGGCGCCCTGGCGACCCTGGCGCCGCAAACGGTCGAGCGCCTGGCAAGCCTCCTGCCGCCGGGCACGCAGCCCGCCAACCCGATCAACCTGTTCGGCGGCGCCACGCCCGAGCGCTACCGGCAAACGCTCGAGATCCTGCTGCAAGACCCGGGCACGGACGCCGTCCTCGTGATCCATTCGCCCACCGCCACCGTCGACAGCGCCGACGTCGCCGGGGCGATCGCCCCGCTTGCCCGCGCCGCCTCGCGCAACGTGCTCTCGTGCTGGCTGGGCGGGGACTCGCTGGCGGCGGCGCGCGAGATCGCCTCGAACGCCGGCATGCCTACTTTCGACACGCCCGAAGACGCGGTCGCGGGCTTCCTGCAAATCGTCCAGTACCGCCAGAACCAGCACCTCCTGATGCAGGTGCCGCCCTCGGTTTCCAGCATCGCGGCGAGCGGGCGCGGCACGGCGCGCACGCTGGTGCGGGAAGCCCTGGCGAACGGGCGCTACCTGCTGACCGACCCGGAAACGAAAGCGATCCTGCGCGCCTACGGCATGGCGATCGTGGAAACGCGCGCCGCCGCCACGGTCGACGAGGCCGTCGTCGCTGCCCGGCATATCGGTTTCCCGGTGGCGGTGAAGATCGTGTCGCCCGACGTGATGCACAAGTCGGACGTCGGCGGCGTGGCGCTCGACCTCGACTCGGAGCTCGCCGTGCGCTCGGCGGCCCAGCGCGTGCGCAAGCGCTTCGGCGAACTGCGGCCGGATGCGCGCTTCGAGGGTTTTTCGGTGCAGGCGATGGCGCGCCGCCCCGAAGGCCACGAACTGATCCTGGGCGCGGCCACCGACCCCGTGTTCGGGCCGACCATCCTGTTCGGCCAGGGCGGAATGGCGGTGCAGGTGGCGAACGACCACGCGGTGGCCTTGCCGCCGCTGAACGCGGTGCTGGCGCGCGACATGGTCGGGCGCACCCGCGTCGCCCGCCTGCTGGCCGGCTACCGCAACCGGCCCCCGGTGGACATGGATGCGATCCTGGCGACCCTGGTGCAGGTGTCGCGGCTGGTGTGCGACATTCCGGAAATCGTCGAGCTCGACATCAACCCGCTGCTGGCCGACGCCAGCGGCGCCGTGGTGCTGGACGCGCGCATGCGCCTGGCGCTGGCCGACCGCTCCGCCAGCACGCTCGACCGGCTGGCGATCCGCCCCTATCCGCGCGAGCTGGAAGAAACGATCGAGTGGAACAACGGACGCCTGCTGCTGCGGCCCGTGCGGCCGGAAGACGGCCCGGCGCACCTGAAGTTCTTCGATGCCCTCACGCCGGACGACGTGCGCTACCGCATGTTCGTGCGCATCCGCGAACTGCAGCCGTCGCAACTGGCGCGCTTCACGCAGATCGACTACGACCGCGAGATGGCCTTCATCGCCACCCGGCCGGGCCCGGACGGGGCGCCGGAGACGCTGGGAGTGGGGCGGGTGGTGGCCGATCCGGACAACGTCAGCGCCGAGTTCGCGGTGACGGTGCGCTCCGACCTCAAGGGCTTCGGGCTGGGCAAGATACTGATGGAGAAACTGATCGCCTACTGCCGTTCGCGCGGCACGCGCGAAATCGTCGGCGAAGCACTGCCGCAGAACAACCGCATCATCGGCCTGGTGCGCAAGCTGGGGTTCGAGGTGATGCCGGCGGGGGAAGAGGGCGTGCGCAGGTTCCGGTTGACGCTGGAGTAAAAAATTATTTCATGCGTCAGCGGGCCACGCAGGCTATCAACGCCTGAACCGCACATCCTCCGTCACCACCTTCGCCTCGCTCTTCGGTTTCTTCGGTTTCTTCGGCTTCTTGACGATCTGCCCGCCCGCACCGGTTTCCGGCACGCGGTGGTCGGGCTCGAATCCGGCTTCGTCGATGCGCTCCAGCACTTGCCCCGTGAGCAGTTCGATGGCGGCCAGTTGCTGCACTTCGTCGGCGCACACCAGCGAGACCGCATCCCCGGAGGCGCCGGCGCGGCCGGTGCGGCCGGTGCGGTGCACGTAATCCTCGGCCACGATCGGCAGGTCGACGTTCACCACCACCGGCAGGTCGTCGATGTCGAGGCCGCGCGCGGCGACGTCGG
>JAQGLR010000247.1 GCA_028292765.1 Massilia sp.
GTGAGCTGGTGAAAGAGACATGTATTTTACCGAAGGCAGACGTGAAAAGGGCGCCTCGCGGCGCCCTCGTTCAGACGGTGCTCAGTGCTGGGATATCAAAGCGCAGCAGCAGGCTCTCCGCCTTCAGGCAGGCGCTTGAGCGCCTCACGACTATGGTCCTTCAACATCGTCTTGTATTTCATCACCTGGCGATCCAGCCTGTCCATGAGCAGGTCGATCGCGGCATACAGGTCTTGCGCCACACTCTCCACGTGCACGGTCTTGCCGGACACGCGCAAGTTAATCTCGGCTTTTTGCCTTTTGTCTTTTTCGGTGAGATTGTCGATGGCGAGGATCACGTGGGAATCGATGACTTGATCGAAATGTCGGGTGATGCGTTCGAGCTTGTTCTGTACGTATTCACGGATGGCGGGGGTGACGTCGAGGTGGTGGCCACTGATGGTGAGATTCATACACACTCCTTTGAGAAGATAGCGGCTGCCAGGCCGCGCAAGGAGTGCGCGTGGCTGCCGCTGTTACAAGGATTTGCGGAGACTGACGGGAGGGATCTTGAGCGCTTCGCGGTATTTTGCAACCGTGCGGCGCGCAATGACCATGCCTTGTTCACCGAGCATTTCCGCGATCTTGCTATCGGATAATGGGTTCTTTGGGTCCTCTGCTCCTGTCAGCTGCGCAATGAGCGCCCGTATCGCCGTCGACGATGCTTCGCCCCCCGCTTCGGTGGCGACATGGCTTCCGAAGAAATACTTCAGCTCAAACATGCCGTGCGGGGTCAGCATGAATTTCTGAGTGGTTACGCGAGATATCGTGCTCTCGTGTAGGCCTAGTGTATCAGCAATCTCACGGAGCACAAGGGGACGCATGGCAACCGCGCCATGGCTGAAAAAGTTGCGCTGACGCTCGACGATTGCCTGCGAAACACGCAGGATCGTGTCGAAACGCTGGCGCATATTCTTGATGAGCCACTTGGCTTCCTGCAACTGCGCACCCATCTGGCCCTCGCCCTTGCCCTGCTTGAGCAGGGCCGCGTAGACGTTGTTCACGCGCAGGCGCGGCATGACTTCGTGGTTCAGCGTCACGCTCCAGCCGGACCCCGTCTTGCGCACAATGACGTCCGGCACCACGTAGTCCGAAGTGCTCGACGCGAACGCCGCACCCGGATGCGGATTGCACTGGCGAATCACGGCTTGCGCTTCGCGCAGGTCTTCGTCGTCGCAGTCGAGCGCCTTTTTCAGCTTGTTGAATTCGCGCTGGGCGAACCAGCTCAGGTAGCCTTCCACGATTTTCAGGGCCATGCGCCGCGTCACCAGCGGCACGCCCGGCATCTGGCGGATCTGCAGCGCCAGGCACTCGCTGGCGCTGCGCGCACCGACGCCGACCGGATCGAGGCTTTGCACCAGCGCCAGCGCGCAGCGCATTTCGTCCATCTCCACTTCCAGCTCGGCGGGCAGGCGCGCGTGGATCTCGTCGAGCTGCTCTTCCAGGTAGCCGTTGTCGTCGATGGCGTCGATCACCAGTTCGGCCAGCGCGCGGTCGCGCGTGCTCGCACCCGTGACCCGGATCTGTTCCGACAGGTGCTCGCGCAGCGTCACGCCGATGGCGCCCAACTGGGGCCGGCCGTCGTCGTCGCCGTCGCTGCCCGATGCGCGCGGCGCATCGCCCCAATCGGCGTCCGCCTCGCCGCGCTCGACGTCGCCGCCGTTCTCCAGACCATCGGCGGCCTCGGCCGGGGCCGCGGGCTCCTCGCCGTTCGGCGCCGGCGCGTCGGGCGCTTGCACCGGAGAATCGTTGATGGCGCCGTCCGACAGCAGGCGCACGGAATTGTCGAGCGGGTCGTCGATCCGCTCGAGCAGCGGGTTATCCGAGAGGATCTGCTCGATCTCCTGATGCAGTTCGAGCGTGGACAACTGCAGCAGGCGGATCGACTGCTGAAGCTGCGGCGTGAGCGCCAGGTGCTGCGAAGTCCGGAGTTGCAGGGATTGTTTCATGGTTCCGCTTGGTTCCGATGCTCGGTTTTTGATTCGTGATTACATGCGGAAGTGTTCGCCGAGATAGACGCGTCGTACCGACTCGTCGGCGATGATGTCGTCAGGGCGGCCCGAAGCCAGCACGGCGCCCTGGTTGATGATGTAGGCGCGGTCGCAGATGCCGAGCGTCTCGCGCACGTTGTGGTCGGTGATCAGGACGCCGATGCCGCGCTCCTTCAGGAAGCGCACGATGCGCTGGATCTCGATCACGGCGATCGGGTCGACCCCGGCGAACGGTTCGTCGAGCAGCACGAAGCGCGGGTTGGTGGCGAGCGCGCGCGCGATCTCGACGCGGCGCCGCTCGCCGCCCGACAGCGACAGCGCCTGGTTCTCGCGCAGCTTCTCGATTTGCAGTTCTGCCAGCAGGGAGTCGAGCCGCTCGTTGATGGCGGCGCGCGTGAGCGGCTTGCCTTCGTCGGTGCGCTGCAGTTCCAGCACGGCGCGGATGTTGTCTTCCACCGTCAGCTTGCGAAACACCGAGGCTTCCTGCGGCAGGTAGGACAGGCCCAGCACCGCACGGCGGTGGATCGGCAGACTCGAAATGTCGGTGCCGTTGATTTCGATGGTGCCGGCGTCCGAGGGCACCAGGCCGACGATCATGTAGAACGAAGTCGTCTTGCCGGCGCCGTTCGGCCCGAGCAGGCCGACGACTTCGCCGCAGCCCACCTCGAGCGACACGTCGCGCACGACCAGGCGCTTGCCATAGCTTTTCTGCAGCCCCCGCACGACCAGGGTACTGCGGTTGTCGCGTACATCCTTCATTATTTCTTTCCTGCCGCTGCCGGCGCGGTGCGCCGTGGCGCGATGATCAAAGTGCCGCGGCCGCCGCCGGCTTTCGTCTGGCCGCTCGCATCGTTGCGCACGGTCGCCACTTCGCGGCGGTTGTCGTAGGAGATGAAGGGCCCGACGAGTTCGTTCGTCGTGCGCCCGCCCTCGAGTTCCTTCACGACCGCCTTCGAGAACAGCTTCACCACTTCTTCGCGCTCTTCGTAGTCGATGCGCTCGGCCTGGCCCTCCATCCACAGGTCGGGCCCGCCGTCGCGCTTCTGGCGGAAGGTCGCCACGCGGCCCGGATTCGAGGTCAGCGTCACGCTCATGTAGCCTTCCGGCGTTTCCCGGACCAGCGCGCGGTCGGATTTCAGCGTCAGCGTGCCGCGCGTGACGACGACGTTGCCGGTCAGGATGCGCGTCTGCGTCACTTCGTCGACGTCGAGCGAATCGAATTCGACGACGGCCTGCTTGAGCGAGTCCGCCTTCTCGGCCGATGCCGGCAGCGACAGCAGCGAAAGGAAAGCGGCGGCGAGCACATTGTGGAAGATTTTCTTCATATGTTCTTGTTCCTTTTATGGGGTAGGTGCGGTGCGGGGTACGGCACTGCCGCGCGGCGGATAGACGATCCTGCCGCGCCCGCCGAGATGCATCTTCTGGGTCGGGTTCTCGGCCACCAGGCCGACGCCCTCCACCGAAGACGCGCCAAGCGTCATGCGTACCGGGCGCGTCGTCTTCACGATTTCGTCGTCGGCCAGCACGGTCAGCGCATCGGTCCGGGCGTGCAGCGCTTCGCTGGTCGGCGTGGCCGGGCGCACGATGTCGACCTTGCCCATCAGTTCGACGCGGTTCTCGCCATGGAAGACCTGGCCACGCTCGGCCTGCATCGTCATGCGCGGGCGGCCCGGGGCCATGCTCTCGACCACGGGCCGGGTCACTTCCGACACGTCCGTCACCGGATGGTGCTCCAGGCGGGCACCGGACATCACGTAGCGCGGCGAGCCGGTCTCGGTCATGCGCACGAAACTGAAGTTCTCGACGATGTAGTCGGGTTCGTTAAGCCCCGGGCCGCCGGCGGCCTGGTCTCCCGACTGGATCGCCTGCAGCAGCCAGAAGCTCCCGAACGCAAAAAACACCGCGGTGAGCATCAGCCCCAGCGTGCGCCAGCGGTGCGCGGTGCGTTTATTCACGTAGGTCGCCATGTGTGGTTACGCAAAATACGGGGCCAGCGCCTGTTCGTAACTGCCCTGGGCGCGCATCACGAGGTCGCAGACCTCGCGCACGGCGCCGCGTCCGCCGCCGGCTTTGGTGACGTAATGGGCGCGGTGCTGCACCTCGGGGTGACCCGTCGGAACGGTCACCGCGAAGCCGACTTTACTGAGCAGCGGCAGGTCGATCACATCGTCGCCGATGTAGCCGCACTGGTCAAAGGCGAGGCCGGTCTGCGCCAGCAGTTCCGCGAACGCGATGCGCTTGTCGTGGAAGCCCTGCCAGACGTGGGTGATGCCCAGGTCCCTGGCGCGGGCGTTGACGATCGGCGAGGTGCGCGCGCTGATGATGGCCGTGGCCACGCCCGTCTTTTGCAGCAGCTGGATGCCCAGGCCGTCGAGCACGTTGAAGGTCTTCGTGACTTCGCCGTCCGGGCCGTAGGTCAGGCTGCCGTCGGTCAGGATGCCGTCGACGTCGAAGATCATGACTTTTACGCGGGCGGCGCGTTCGATATGAGCCAAGGGTGTGATCAATGCAGTCATCAGATCACCTTTGCGCGGGTCAGGTCGTGGATGTGCAGCGCGCCGACCAGCACGCCGCCTGAGTCGACCACCAGCATCTGGTTGATGCGGAATTCTTCCATGATCGCGACCGCGTCCACCGCCAGCTGGTCGGGGTGGACGGTGCGCGCGCCGACGTGCATGACGTCGCTGATTAGCAGCTTCGTGAAATCCTGCTCGCGCTCGATCAGGCGGCGCAGGTCGCCATCGGTGAAGACGCCCAGCGGGTGCATCGCCCCATCGACGACGGCGGTCATGCCCATGCCCTTCTGGCTCACTTCCAGCAGCGCCCGGGCCAGCGGCAGGTCCGGGGCGACGGCGGGAATCGCTTCGCCGCTGCGCATCACGTCGCGCACGTGGGTCAGCAAACGCCGGCCCAGCGCGCCGCCCGGATGCGAACGCGCGAAATCTTCTTCCCGGAAACCGCGCACGTCCAGCAGCGCCACGGCCAGCGCATCGCCCAGGGCGAGGGTGACGGTGGTGCTGGCGGTCGGCGCCAGGTTCATCGGGCAGGCTTCCTTCGCGACCGAAATGTCGAGGTGGACGTCGGCCAGCAGTGCCAGGCGCGATTGCGGTTTGCCGGTCATGGCGATCAGGGGCGCGCCCATGCGCTTGACCACCGGCAGGATATCCATCAGTTCCGACGATTCGCCGGAATTCGAAATGGCGATGAACACGTCTTGCGGGGTCACCATGCCGAGGTCGCCATGGGCGGCTTCGCCCGGGTGCACGAACATGGCCGGGGTGCCGGTCGAGGCGAGCGTGGCGGCGATCTTGCGCGCGATGTGGCCGGATTTGCCCATGCCCGAGACCACCACGCGGCCCGTGCAGGCGTACAGTACGCCAACGGCGCGCACCAGGCTGTCGTCGTCGCCAAGGCGTGCATGCACGGCAGAAATGGCCTCGGCTTCGATCGCCAGGGTCTCGCGCGCCAGTGCCATCACGCGCCGGGATTGGTTCTCGTCAAAACTGTTCAGCATTGTTTTTTTCATCGGTTACACTCATCACCGAAGTATAAACGAATTGAGAAAGCAAAAAACTTGCCAGACGTAACAAACTACGCAGACGTAATCAACAACGTTTGTCCACATTCCGGCACCGCATGGCATCCGGCCTCGAACTGACCCTGCTCCTGCTCGGCAGCGCCGTGCTCGGCGTGGTCGTGTTCCGCTCGCTGCACCTGCCGCCGATGCTGGGCTATCTCGCCGTCGGCGTGCTGATCGGGCCGCATGCGCT
>JAQGLR010000109.1 GCA_028292765.1 Massilia sp.
TTCGTGCCCGAGAAGGCCCTGCCGATGCTGCAGGCGATCGAACCGGAAGCGCGCACAGCCTCGGTACAGGACAAGGCCGAGCTGCTGGCCCAGCTGTGCATGGCCCATAGCTATCTCGGCAAATACGACCAGGCGCTGGCCGCCTGCGACGAGCTGGTCAACCTCGGCCGCCTCGAGAAAAACAATGTCGCTCTCGCCAAGGGTTTGCTGCGCAAGGGCTATATCAAGTACAGCCAGAACGAGCTGGCGCTGTCCCACGAGCTGATCTGGGAGGCCGAGCGCCTGGCCAACACCACCGACGACGTCGAGCTGCGCATGCGCGCCGGCGTCTCGTCCGCGGACGCGCACGCCGAGGACGGCAACCTTCCGCGCGCGCTCGAAGGCATGCAGGCGACCGTGACCTGGACGCGCCAGCATGGCAACAAGGTCCACCTGGTGATCGCACTGAACTCGCTGGCCAATCTCTACGCCACGATGCGCGAATACGACAAGGGTTTCGACGCGCTGGACGAAGCGATGGCGCTGGCCGCGAAAACCGTCTCGCCCGGCCGCCTGGCCTTGCTGAAGGCAACCGAATACCGCCTGGCCGTGGCCACCGGCCAGATGGCGCGCGCCCTCAAGGCGCAGCAGGGCGAGCTGGCGCTGCAGCGCGAGCTGGGCGCGCATTCGGCGGTGCCGGTTTCGCTGGTGAACCTGTCGGACTGCTACCTGAAACTGCGCGACTACCGCAGTGCGCTGGCCTATGGCCTGCAGGCGCTGGAGGCGGCGCGTGCGCTCAATGACGAAAACGTGATGGCCACCGCGCGCGTCAACATCGGCCAGGCCTACCTCGCCAGCGGCCGCGTACTGGACGGCAAGCGCAGCTTCGAACAGGGCCTGGCGATCTTCGACAAACTGGGCGACAAGCCGCAACTGCAGGCCGTGCTGGCGGAATATGGCGATGCGCTCGAACGCGCGGGCGAACATGCGGGCGCGGTCCAGGCGTATCACCGCGAACGCGCCCTGTCGAACGCGCTGTTCGAGAAGCGCCGCCAGAAGGCGATGCTGGAACTGCAGGAGAAATACGACGCCGACCGGAAGCAGCGCCAGATCGAATTGCTCCAGCGCGAGAACCAGGTCAAGTCGGTCGAGATCGACAACCGCCGCCTGCAGCAGCGCGTCTGGTGGCTGCTGGCGGTCGTTTTCGCGCTGGCGTCGGTCGTGGTGGGCTTGCTGTACCGCAGGGTACGGCAGGCGAACGCGCAGCTGTACCGGAAGAACCTGGAGCTGAAGCAGCAAAGCGTGCGCGACCCGCTCACCAGCCTGTACAACCGCCGCCACTTCCAGGAATTCATGCGCGCCTACAAGGGCACCGATCAGCGCGGCGCCGGCACCTCGGGCGAGGAGATGGTCAGTGCGCTGTTCCTGCTGGACGTCGACCACTTCAAGCACATCAACGACACCTGGGGCCATGGCGCCGGCGACGAGGTGCTGATCAGGATGTCGGACAGCCTGCGCGAGATCCTGCGCGAGACCGACATGATCGTGCGCTGGGGCGGCGAGGAGTTCCTCGCCTTCCTGCCCGCGATCCCGCGCAGCACCCTCGATGACGTGGCGCGCCGCCTGCTGAACGGGATCGCCGGGACGCATATCGAATTCCAGGGCACGAAAATCAAGGTCCACGTGTCGATCGGCTTCGCCCCCTTCCCGCTGGCGCCGGGCGGCCAGCCGCTGTCGTGGGAACGCGCCGTCAACCTGGTCGACATGGCGCTGTACATGGCCAAGGGCCACGGCCGCAACCGCGCCTACGGCGTGTACGGTTTCAATAACTTCGAGCGCACCTCGATGGAAGAGATCGAGCAGAACCTGGAGCAGGCCTGGCGCGCGGGGTTTGTCGAGATGTCGATCGTGACGGGTGGGCATCCGGAATTGCGCGCGAGCGCGTGACGGGACGGACAGCTCCTGCGCCAGGGTTAGTGGGGCTGTTGCCTGTGCCGTCCGTCAATAAAACGCCTGTCAGCGCGCCGCTTCCTGCATCTTCTCGCCGACCTTTTCGACCTTTTCGCCGACCTTGCCGGTCGCCTTCTCCAGCCCGCGTCCCGCTTCTTCGGTGGCGTCCACGATCTTGTCGCGCGCCGCTTCGGTGCGTTCGGCCAGGTGACGGCGCGCGTCCTCGGCGCGCTCGCGTGCCTGCTGCGCGGCCTCGTCGGCTTTTTCGAGCGGGGCGCGCAATCCCTTCGCGACTTTGTCGCCGGCCTCGTCCACTGCCTTGCCGGCTTTTTGCGCCGGGCCTATTGCATCGTCGTCCCGCGTGCAGCCGGTGGCCATAGCCAGCACCAGCAGTGCGCCGCAAACTGTTGTCGCTTTCATGTTTTGCTCCTGTGATCGTGTTTCCGCAAGCATACACCTTGCGAAAAAGAAATGCGCCACGGAAGCGCCCTGGTCCTCACCCCCAGTCCTCAGCGCATCATGCCTTCTTCGACCTCATCCGCGCGGGGATGTTCCGGCTGGCGGGCGTCGATCTCTGCCTTCAGCGCGCGCGTCTGGTCGTCTTCGCCCCAGCGCCGGGTAAAGGTGCGCAGGCGCTGGCGTGCGCGCTCGACCGATGATGACGCCAATGCCGACTGGACGCTGCCCTTCGCTTCGCGCCAGGCCTTGTCGCGCTGGCGCTTGCGGGTGCACATGCCGGCGGCGTCGTTCAGGGCCTTTTGCACCTGCTGGAGCTGCTCCGGCGTGGCCCTGGTCTTGCGCAGGGCGATGAGTTCGGTCTGCGCATCGCGCGCCTTGCATTCCTGGGCGAGGGCAATCGCCTTGTCCATCTGCGCTTCGATGCGGCGCGTCGAGGGTTTCGCCAGCAGCCAGATTGCCCATAATGCGGCCAGCGCGAGGATCCACCAGCGCAGGCGCACCGGGTCGCGCTTCGGCGGGGCGGCGCCCATCGGGACGGCGCCGCCCGGCGCCTGCGGCCGCGCGCCAAGT
>JAQGLR010000117.1 GCA_028292765.1 Massilia sp.
ATCGACAGGCTTTTTCCGCTGGTGATCGCGGTATGGCGGCCGCTGGCAATGTGGGTCGACTGAGCGGTTGTAAGTTCGATCCCGGCAGGGCTTGCCATGACGAGGTGTGGTTCGGCGAGCTCGGGAAATGCACCTTTTGCCGCCCCGCGAATGGCCGAGTGCTGGGCTTTGATATCCTCCGCAGCTTCGTCTTGTTGACCCTTCTCCTGGGCATGATGGTCGACAGCCATCGACGCCAGTTGCTCTTGGATCTGCGCTGCCGACGCCAAGCGCTGCGCGGTTTCGCCCAAGTCCTTGATGTGCGACGCCGCATTCTGCCGCGCTTCAGTCGTGATGAGCATGCCTTGGGCAGCGCGGGCGACGCCCCAGGCGTTGGTTGCCAGCTCCCATCCTTCGCCACGCGCATCCTTGCGGCCGGTGGTGTCTTCAATGCGGGCAATGTGGCCGAGCGACAGTTGGCTGCACTCGTGGTCGCTCTTCAACTGTGCCTGGATTTTTCCCGCAGTGTCATCGAGGACCAGGTGATTGCCGCGCTGGCCGCCTTCCAGCTCCCGGCTGCGCAGGCCGGCCAGTGCAGACTGTTCCGGCAGGTTCCACGGCGGCATATGTTTGCCGTTGTAGAGCGCCCCAAGTATGAGCGGATGGTCGATGTTCCCGTCCGGGTAGACGACGGCCACTTCCTCGCCGACGCGCGGTAACCGGATCTGTCCGAATTCGTTGCCGGCAGCCGGCGTCATTACCCGGATCCAAGGCGAGCTGTTCTCGTCGTACTTGTCCAGTCGGTTCCAGTGGAACTGCAGCTTGACCCGCCCGTAGCCGTCCGTATGGATTTCGGCGCCTGCGGGACCGACCACGATCGCCGTATGCAGCCCCATATAGGTGCCGGGCTCGCTGTTGTAGTTGCGGCCAGGGCGCCAGCGGATGTCCTTGCGGATGCAGGTGAACCGGTTTTCGTAGTGCGAGGGTGCGCCCGGCCCGGCCTGGTAGTTATTTGCCGCCTCATGGTCGACAGAGAGGATGAGGTAGAAGCGGTCGTCGATGCTGCGGCGCGGTTCGGGATCGTATTCGCGCGAGCGCGGCTCGGCGCTGAAATGGGCGCCTAGCTTGAACGTGCGCCCCGGCAGTACACTCCGGTCGTTTCCCGCTGCCTCGAAGTACTGCGTATCCTTGTCCGCCTCCTCCATGCGCCGCGTAGCCAACTGTTCACCATCGCTGCGCATGCGAAAGCCGTAGGAACCGGTGTCCTCGTAGATTTCGTAGGGAAAGATGTCGCCTTGCTGATTGGCTGAATTGGCGTCGGCGCGCTGCGCGCTGGGGTTCTTGTAATCGAACGTTGCCAGCGTCGTCTGGCCCGAGCCGAGGCGCCGCACTGCCGTCCACTCGTGAATGCCGTCGTCCTCGAGCGAACCACTCTTGTCGTGGAACGGGATTACGTACGCTTCCTCATCGATCGGTTCGGACAGGAAGCTGTTGTCCGAGATCATGAGCCGGTGGCGACCGAATTCGTGCTCGTACCAGTAGTGCAGGCCAAGCGCTTCCCAGCGCCGGTGCAAGTGGTTGTAATCGGTCTCGTTATGCTGGTTGGCGACGGTCAGCTTGGACTCGTCGACTGGGTACATGTGCCAATCGGCCTGGCGATAGTGCTTCAGCGTTTCCTCGGTAATCTCGCGTACGCTTTTTCCGTGGAACGACACGTTATCCCTGCGCAGTCGTGCGAACGCAAGCCACGGCTCCAGCACCATCTGGTAGAAGGCGAAGCCGCCGTCGGTGCGCAGGAAGCGGAACTCGGTGATATGGCCGTTGAAGTAGCGTAGCGACCCGTCTTCGCGCACCAGGGAGATCGTCACCATTCGGCCCATCAGCATTTTCAGCGGGATGCGTGCCTCGTCCGACAATACCTCGACCGTGACGCGGAAACCGCGCGAGACTTCCTCGCGGGCGACGAGCTTGTTCGGCAGCAAGATGGCGGGCGGCCCATCCTCGAACGGAAAATCCAGCCGCATCAGGCGGTTGTGTTGCGAATTGCCGCTGAACGCCGACAGCGCGGCACCGGCCGCGATTACCTGGCTTACGCCCATTGACTGCCTCCGATAGCCGCTCGGCATAGCCGTAGCGCAAGTGGAAAATTGTCCAGCGGCTACGTTACCTCGGTGTCGCCAAAGCGAAATTGATGGCAATCAATACGTTTCCCTGAGCTATGTCTAAAGTTTTCCTGACTGCAGTTTTCTCGAAACGCTTTGATAGGTGGACCTGACATGCCGAAAAACCTGAAACGACATGGACCAGCGCCTGCCGGAAGTGCCGCTCCGATCGTGCTTGGCCGTCGTTCGTCGGCGCCGCCGGCGGACGACGTTATCGATGTCGCCCCGGCGCTGGACTGCAGCCGCGTGACGAGTCTTTTCGGCCGACCCTATCCGGTCCAGTTTCGCAACCAGGGTGCGATCGACGCATGGACCCGAGCGCTTGGGCGCACCGAGGTCTGGCGTCGATGGCAAGATCCAGCCACGCTCTGCTGGAGCATCAGGCAGGAGGTCTCCTGGCAGTTGGGGCATATGCATCCTATGTCGCTGGTACCAAAGGAAGAGACCGAGAAGGTAGAAGCGAATCGTCGTATGCTCGCGGTCGAGGTCAGCACGAACCTGAAATACCACTTGAACAAAGGGACGGTGATCGAGGCCACGCCAGCGCTGGAAACACTGCTGACGAATTCGGACGTGGATCTCAGCTTGCCAATGAGTATCGTGGCGCCACCTTATCGAGCCCAGTATCTACGCTTCGGCGAAGCGGCAATGAAATACCTGAAGGTGCCGGCGTCGCACGCCCCGGACCGCGTCTTCGACGGAGTCTTCTGTTTCTTTACTCCGAATTCCGCAGTTTGCGCCAGAGGCGAAACCTTTTGGACTTTGGAACTCGTCTTCGTGAGCAAGCGGCAGGATCGCTACAACGGCCACGTCGCACTGCTCGGCGAGACGGACCGGGGAAGCACCACCGTCGGCGAGTGGTTGGACAAGGTGCTGGACGCTGTCGCAGGGCAGCCTGTGGACGAGTTTCACCGGCCGATGCATGCGGCTGTCAGCTACGTGGTGCGAGTATTCCTGTATATGGCCTTGAAGCAGGCGCGCGTGATGCAACACCCCGAATACGACGAGGCGCTGCGCCGCGCTGCTGGACTGGGCGAGCGCAAGCGCGCCAAAGTGTTACAGAGGACTGCCTCCCTGTACAACAGCATCCTCATCGGCCCAGAGTCCTTGCCTTCAGGCGCTGCGGCGAATGGGACGGGCAGCGGCGTGGCACCGCACTGGCGCCGCGGGCATTTTCGGATGCAAGCTCATGGAGTTGGAAATCAGCAGCGCAAGCTTATCTTCGTTGCACCAGTGCTGATTCACGCGGAACAGCTGCAGGGCGAAGTGCCCGCACCAAGATCGTACCGGGCCGGCGCGGCTGCTGTTACCGGGGCTTAGCCAGGCTAGGCATTTGGGTCTGGTTTGAGAAAGTGCGGCCGGGCAGGCGAAGCGCTGACCTGATATCAGGGCGGCTGGCGACGCCCGGTGTTCCGGTGAGAAAAGTGTTCCAGCCGAGCTGGCGTGGGGACGCACTCGTGCTCAAGGTGAGCCGCTTGACGCAAGGGGGCGCCAGCAGCAGCCGCACTTCGTAGCGCAACATCGGCACGGCAAACAGACTGGCCACCTCTTCCAGAGCTGCGAGCGAGCTGCCGCCGGGGAGAAAACCCTGGGCCTGCGCTTCATTTAGCGGCCCAATGTGCAGCCGGGCGCTCATGTCGTGGCGCCATAGGCGTACACCGAGCGCCGCGCCGTAACCGAGAACAGGTGTTGTGGTGCCGAGCGTGCTGCGGCGGTTCTCAGGGATCGCATCCCAGCAGCCGACGAACTGCTCCAGTTGGATTGGTACGTCAAAGTAGGCGGTAAGCACCTGTTCGACAGTGCTCGCCGATACAGGCCGGGTCCTGAGCAGTCCGGCAAAGTAAGCCGCGGTCTCCTGCCTCACCCGACCAGCCGGCTGGCCGCCTCCCCGCGGGGGGCGCGATCTTGCACCAGACAAGGATGTCAGTATCGGCAGCAGGAGATCTTGGCCGCGGACGTCAAGGCCATGCTCGACCCGGTACTTGCCCCAGGCCTCATAGAAAAGCCCGATCAATCGGTTCGCCAGAACATCGAGCAGTTCGCGCTGGCTGGTGTCTCCGTCATGCGCCTTGCGCGCGGCAATTCGCTCGGTGTCGTGCAGCGGCAGCGTGCCGCTGGCGCCCAGAAGTCCAATGAACGCCGGAGTGATACGGATGCGCTTCACTTGACCAGTGCGCATCGCGCCAAGCGCGTCGTGCGTTTTCGGCTCGACCTCAAGCGCCTGAACTTCGCTGGGCGGGAAAGAAAGGGACAGGCTGTTGCGAAACGAGAGCACTTCTCGGAATGCGCGCTCATAGGAAATGCCCTGGCGCCGCAGGTCGCGCAACAGGAGGTTGAGCAGCTGCGTGAATTCGAACCGGTGCGGTTCGTCCAGCAGCAGTCCGATCACACTAGATTCATGCTTCCGCTTCGTGGCCTGCATCGGAACAGTTCCTTTCCGCTTGTGTGAGACAGGATGACGAGTTCGATAAAACTGTTCAGGTGAACATAGAGCGCGAAGAACTGGTCGAGAACCTGCACGAACAGGTGCAGGCCAGCCCCGGCGTACGCTTCCTCGTCGAGCGTGAGGCGAATTTCGGTACCGTGCAT
>JAQGLR010000119.1 GCA_028292765.1 Massilia sp.
AGCAGGGCCAGCCCCTGCAAGGCGCACAGCGCCAACAGGATCGCGCCGGCGCCGGCCCGTGCCACGCGCGCCGCTGCCGCGCGCATCACGCGGCCCTCCGCAGGCCCGGGAGAGCCCGGAGACCGTGGACATGGCCTTGCGCGGCCGCGATCATGCGGCTGATCTCGAGCGCATGGCGCGGACGGTCTTCGCGCCGGCTGGCCAGCAGGGCGCGCAGCAGCGCCAGGGCGGCGCCGGGCTTGCCGGGGTCATCGCCACCGCGCGCGCAAAACAGGAAATGCGCCGCTTCTTCTTCCAGCAGGACCGGGGGCAGCGCGCCGCCGCAGGCCTGCCTCAGGCGTGCGGCCCCATCCATGCCGTGGGCGCGCCAGGCATCGGCACAGGCGCTGGAATAGCGCAGCGTGGCGCCGTTCGTCACCATGTGGAAGAACAAGGCCCCCAATGCGAAATAATCGGTGCGCGCGTCGGTCAGGTAGCCATCTGCGCCGGGGAAGAACTGCTCGGGCGCCTGCCAGCTCGCGGTGCCGGCATACGAATGTGCGCGGGTGTCGAGGAGGCTGCGGCTGGTGCCGAAATCGGCCAGTTTCAGGATGCCGCCGGCTTGCTCGAACAGCAGGTTGCCCGGCTTGAGGTCGAGGTAGCGCCAGCCGTGCTGGTGGACCCTGGCCAGCGCGCCGTTGACCTGGCCGAGCCAGGCGAGGGACTGGTCGAGCCCGATGCGATTGCCGGCCGCCGCCTGCGCCGCCATGTGGGTGGCGAGGTCGCCGTCGAGCAGCTCGAGCGCGATTGCCGGCAGGTCCTCGTGGACGCCGTGGTCGAGCAGGCGCACGATGTGGCGCGCGTCCCACGGCGCGAGCTGCGAGAGGAAGGCGATTTCGCGCTCGGCGCACGCGCGCCAGTGTTCGCGCAGCAGCGGCTCGGCACGCGCCATCTGCTCGCGGTTGACCAGCTTGAGCGCGACCGCGCCGGCACCGTCCCCGAATTTGTCAGGTTCGGCGCGCCAGACCACGCCGTAGGCGGAAGCGGCCAGTTGCGCGCGCAGCCGGTAGTGGCCGGCCGCCAGTGTCACGATGTCGCCGCTTTGAACCATGCTCCCCCCGGTTGAGGCGGCAAGGCGCCGCCGCTGGGGCTTAGCGGAGGGTGGAGAAAAACGGACAGGATATGGAAGGGGGCGACAAGGGACGGCGGAACGGAAAAAGCCGCGTTGGGGACGCGGCTTCGGGTCTTGCAGGGCAGTGCGCTTACTGCGGGAACGGATTAACGGCGGTAGCCGTCGCGATAACCATCGCGGTCGTGATCGCGGTAACCACGGCCGTGATCGCGGTAGCCACGGTCGTGGTCGCGGTAGCCGCGGTCATGGTCGCGATAACCATGGTCACGGCGGTGGCCGTAGTGGCGCGGTGCGACATACACGACATCCGGCTGGCGGTAGTAACGCGGCGCTTCGTAGTACACCGGGCGCGGCTGGACATAGACGGGACGCGGCTGGACGTACACCTGCGACGAATATCCGTAACCGCGGTCGTAACCCCGGTTGTCGTAACGACGACCGTTGTTGTAGTGGCCGCCGCCGATCGAGTTACCGACCGCTGCGCCGAGCACGCCGCCGACGACGGCGCCGCCGCCACCGCCTGCACTGTGGCCGATTGCCGCGCCAAGTACCGCGCCGACCGCCGTATTCACGCCACGGTCGCCAGCGAATGCCGAGGGCGAGACGGCGACGGCGGCCAGGATCACCGCACCAAAGCATTTTTTGTTCAACATGGCTGTTCCTTTTTTGCCTCAACGAGGATCGGGATGATCACTGTCACGCCGTGGCATGAGCGAACTATATCGAAGGCCAGCGAGCCGTTCACCATCTAATACAGATTATTACAAGTGGTTCAGCGTCTGTAACAATCTCCGGTAACAATCTCCCCTAACTATCCCCTGGCCACCCTTGCAGACCGCCGTGGCCGCCCCATCTGGTCCGGGTTACCTTTCCCTTCCAACACGTCCATGTCAGCGCGCCGTAAACTTGCCCTCGTCTTTTCCCTGCACTTCCTGCTGCATGTCTATATCGGCGTGCGCCTGATGCCCGACATCGGCGCCGGCCGGCCCGGCCTGCTGGCCCTGGCCGCGGTCCTGCTGCTGGCGACGCTGCTGCTGGCGCCGGTCGGGTTGATGTCCTCGTCGCTGCGGCGCAGCCGCTGGTCCGAGCAACTGGGCTGGGCCGGCTTGCTGGCGATGGGCCTGTTTTCTTCCTTGTTCGTGCTCACGCTGCTGCGCGATATTGTGCTGCTGGGCGCATGGCTGGCTGCGCGGCTCACCGGATTCGGCAATGCCGATCTCGCCCCCTGGTCCGCCGTGGCGGTGCCGCTGCTGGCGCTGGCGGTGACCTTCATCGGTTTCGTCAACGCCCGCCGCGTGGCGCGCGTCGTCGAGGTGGACGTGCCGATCGCCGGCCTGCCCGCTGCCTTGCACGGCTATTCGATCGCCCAGATTTCCGACATCCACGTCGGCCCGACCATCAAGCGCGCCTACCTGAACGCCATCGTCAACCGCGTCAATGCACTGGGCGCCGACGCGATTGCCGTAACTGGCGACCTGGTCGACGGCAGCGTGCAGCGCCTGGCCCCGCATACCGCGCCGCTGGGGCGGCTCAGGGCGCCGGACGGCGCCTTCTTCGTGACCGGCAACCATGAATACTATTCGGGCGCCGAGGAGTGGATCGCCGAAGTGCGCCGCCTGGGGCTGACCGTGCTGCTCAACGGGCACGTGCTGCGGCGGCGCGGCGCGGCGTCCCTGCTGATTGCCGGCGTCACCGACTATTCGGCCCACCATTTCAACCCTGCCCACCGCAGCGACCCTGTGGCCGCAATCGCCGGTGCGCCGCCGGATGTGGCCGTGAAGATCCTGCTGGCGCACCAGCCGCGCAGTGCGCCGGCGGCGGCCGAGGCTGGATTCGACCTGCAACTGTCGGGGCACACGCACGGTGGCCAGTTCTTCCCGTGGAATTTGTTCGTGCCCCTGCAACAGCCGTTCGTGTCCGGGCTGCACCGGGTGGGGCGGCTGCGGGTGTACACCAGCCGCGGCACCGGCTACTGGGGGCCGCCGAAACGCTTCGGGGCGCCTTCCGAAATCACCCTGGTGCGGCTTGTTCCGGAGTAATGTAAAGACAGCCAAAAGTTGCCGGATGCGCTAACCTTCTCTTTCTCGAAACCATCGAAGGACAGAACGCATGAACCGCCTCCGCTCATTCGCCAACGCGCACGCCCTCGGCCTGGCTGCCGCCACGCTCTTCATCGGCAGCGCGGGGGCTGCAAGCCCCGGCAACGACCCGGCCGCGCTCGCGAAGATCCGCGACACCGCCATGGCGAGCGACTATGCCTGGGAGCGCATGGCGGACATGACCGACCTGATCGGTCCGCGACTGTCGGGCTCGGCAGGGGCGGCCGCGGCGGTGACCCAGGTGGCCGACGCGATGCGAAAACTCGGCGCAAAGGTGACGCTGCAGCCGGTCAAGGTGCCGCACTGGGTGCGCGGCCTCGAGACCGGCGAACTGATCGAATACCGCGGCCGCCCGGCCGGCATCAGCCAGCGCGTCGTGCTGACCGCCCTGGGCGGCTCCGGCGCCACCCCGGCCGAGGGATTGATCGCGCAGGTGATCGTGGTGTCCGGCTTCGACGAACTGAAGGCGCGCGCCAATGAAGTCAAGGGGCGCATCGTGCTGTTCGACGTGCCTTTCGACCAGGGGATGGCCGAGCGGGGCCTCGCCGGCCAGGCCTATGGACAGGGCTCGAACTACCGCACCAACGGACCGCGCATCGCCGCCGAGATGGGCGCGGCGGCCGCGCTGGTGCGCTCGGTCGGCGGCGCCAACTACCGCCTGCCGCACACCGGCAACACCGCGCTGCAGGATGGCGCCCGCATTCCGGCGGCGGCCGTCACCGTCGAAGACGCGATGCTGATGCGCCGCCTGTCGAAGCGCGGCCCGCTTACCATGCGCCTGGTGCTGACGCCGCAAAACCTGCCGGACGCCGACAGCTACAACGTGATCGCCGACTGGCCGGGGACCGACAAGGCAGGCGAGGTCGTGATCGTCTCCGGCCACCTCGACTCATGGGACCTGTCGACCGGCGCGCACGACGACGCCTCGGGCGTGGCCAGCGCCATGGCCGTGTTCGACACGCTCAGGAAACTCGACTACCGGCCGCGCCGCACCATCCGCATGATCGCCTGGATGAACGAGGAGAACGGCACCCGCGGTGCGCGCACCTACCTGGCGGCGAACGAGGCGAACGCGGCCAGCCACATCGGCGCGATCGAGAGCGACAATGGCGCCGGGCGCCCGTTCGGCCTGCGCGCCAGCGTGCCGGCTACGTCCAGCCGCCTGTTCGCGCCCCTGCAGGCGGCGCTGCAGCCGATCGGCGCCGGCCTGTTCCGGCGCGAGGACGCCTTGTCGACCGGCGACCTGTCGGGCCTCGAGCGCGCCGGCGTGCCGAGCTTCGCGCCGCTGCTGGATACGTCCACCTATTTCGACTACCACCACACCGCCGCCGACACGCTCGACAAGGTCGATCCGGACCACCTGCGCCGCCACGTGGCCGTGATGACGGCCACGGCCTGGTTCCTGGCCAATGTCGACGAGCCGATCGGCCGCGCCAACGTGCCGGCACGGTAGTTTCCGGGGTGTCCAATCATGGCGGGCGCGGTTTGCGGCCGCGCCCGCCATGCCCGTTTCCCCCGGATCCTGCCGCGAACCGTACGCGCCCTCCGGAACCGTTTCGGTAGACTGCCCGCATACATCGCAGAGCGGAGGACACCATGACTGGAAGGAAGAAACTGACGGGACAACGTATCGCCGTGCTGGTGGCGGACGGCTTCGAGAAAGTGGAACTGACGGCGCCGGTGGCGGCCCTGCGCGCGGCGGGCGCCGGGGTGGACATCGTCTCCCTGCATTCGGGCAAGATTCGCGCGATGAACCTGCACATGCCGGCTGAGCTGATCGCGGTCGACTTCAAGGTGGGCGACGTGAGCGCGCGCGACTACGACGGCCTGCTGATTCCGGGCGGCTTCATGAACCCGGACACCCTGCGCCAGTCGTCCGAGGCGCGCGACTTCGTGCGCGCTTTCGACCTGCTCGCCAAGCCGATCGCGACGCTGTGCCACGGCCCGTGGGTGCTGGCCTCGAGCGGACTGCTGTCTGGCCGTACGCTGACCTCCTGGCCGGGCGTGCGCGACGACATGGTGCACGCCGGCGCCACCTGGCTCGACCAGGAAACCGTACGCGACGGTAACCTCGTGACGAGCCGCGGCCCCCAGGACATCATGCCATTCGTGCGCGAGATGATCGCGCTGTATGCGGGCGAAGAGGGCAGCCGCGGTGCGCAGGGCCGCCGCCACTCCGACCCGCAACGCGAAAGCCCGACCGCCATTACGAGCGCCGCCATGCGCGGGCTGCCGCGTTCATCGATCGGCACCGTGCTTGGCCTAGCGCTGCTGGGCGTGGGCGTAGTCGCCGCCAAGCGCACCAGGAACGGTGCGAGCATGACGGACGCGGAAGCGCGTGCGGCGTCGGTGTAATGGGACGCTGGCCCCGGCATGGCTGGGGCCTCCCTTTGCACGTTCGCCACGGTCAAGCGTCAAAGCGGTGGGCGGGAACAGTGCAGGAAGCGTGCAGGAGCGGTGCCGGCAGAGTGCACCCTCACCATGCCGAATACGCCCGCGCGTCAGATCATTCGATCGCTACCCGCCTGACCGCTCGCGCATGGCCGCGGAACGGGCGGCCGTACACCGTCTGGATGCCGCTGGCGAAATTCTCGCCCCATACCAGCTGGGCCCGTGTTTCGTGCGGTTCGGACGACCAGTACCATTCGCGGGCGAACTGTTCGCGCAGGTTCGCAAACAGCAATGACAGCTCGCGCCGGTTCGGCAGCTCCCCGCCCTGGGTGATGGCCCAGTCGAGCGCGGCGGGCCAGCTGACGTCGGCAGCGTCGTCGGGCAGCAGGATCAGGTGGTGGTCGGGCGCGCCATCCTTGCCGAGGATGATGCCGGCGTAGTGCTCGCCTTCTTTCAGCGTTTCTCGTAGTTGCATATAAATGCCCATCGGGGTCTCCGCGCAGAGATTGCGTTATTTGCTCACACGGTAAGACACCGGCCTCGGCACCTTAGTTGCCACTTCAAACACGATATAGATCAGAACGCTGTTCGGTTTCGAACGAATAAACTATTTTTATTTGTTTGTTAGTTGGAGAAAATTTCTACAGAAAAAGGTTGAACCAAGGAAGTTTCCTGCCCTCAAAGCTTACGTATTCACTTTGAAGCCAGGAAATTTTCACATGCAAAAGCAAGCCATCATCGCAGTTCGTACCAACGCAATCGTTCGTAACACCGCTATCGTTTTGCTCGCAGCCTGTGCTGTTCATGGCGGAACCGCCAGGGCCCAGACCCCAGGCACCCCAGGCACCCTCAGTGGCTACGACAGCCTGGGCGCTGCCCCTGGCGTACAGGGCAGTGCTAGCCTCCCGGCCACTGCCTACAATTACTATGTTGCGCCGACCGGCCCGGATACCGCCGCCGGCACCAGCGCTGCCCCGTTCAAGACCCTGGCCCGCGCCGCGAAAGCCGCGATCAAGCCAGGCACGACCGTATTCGTGGCGCCCGGCACCTACGCCGGCGGCTTCAAGACCACCGGCAGCGGCAGCGCCGCCAGCCGCATCCACTGGGTCTCGACCACGAAGTGGGGCGCCAGGATCGTGCCGCCGGCCAGCTCGGTCAACAAGACCGCCTGGGACAACCGCGGCCACGACGTCAGCATCATCGGCTTCGACGTCGATGGCTCGAAGCTCGGTGCGGCACCAAGTGGACACTCGGCATCTATACCGGCGGTTCGTACGGCGTCATCGAAGACAACCGTGTGCGCCACACGGCCAACACGATCTCGGGCAGCAGCGCCGGCGGTTCGGCCATCGGCGTGGACAGCTACTTCAAGGGCGTGATGACTGACGTCATCGGCAACGTCGTGCACGACATCGGCCCCGCCGGCTGCAGCTACGTGCAAGGCATCTATGTCAGCACCTCGGGGACGATCAAGAACGACGTCGTCTACCGCGTCGGTTCGGCCGCGATCCACCTGTGGCACGACGCCACGAACGTGAAGATCGTCAACAACACGGTGAGCGCCTCGAACTTCGGCATCATCGTCGGCGGCGGCGATTTCTACTTCACCAGCGCGGGCGCCAACAACGTGCACGTGCACAACAACGTCGTGTACGACAACGAGTACGGCATCTCGGAACAGGGCAAGACCGGCAGCGCGAACACCTACAAGAACAACCTGGTGTTCAAGAACACGACCTACGACTGGCAGCTGCGCAATGGCCTGAAGCATAGCGGCACGATCACGTCCGATCCGCTGCTGGCCGGCTACTCGCGCACCGCGGCCTTGCCGAACTTCAAGCCGAGCACCAGCTCGCCTGTGATCGGCCGTGGCATCGCGACCTATGCCCACCCGACCGACATCGACGGCAAGCCACGTAATACGAGCACCGGTTTTGATATCGGCGCGTACCAGCACTAAGCAAGGTTAGCAGTCAAATTTCGGGCTTGATGCTCATCAGGACATTGGCTTGACTCGCCCCGCGTACCCGCAAGGTGCGCGGGGTTTTTTACGTCCATTCTCAACCGTAGAAACCCCTAGAGTCCGTCATTTGCTTCGGACAGTGCTCATTAGTACGTACGCAATAGCTCACAAACACGAGTTTCCCGTCCAAATCATTTTGTGACACGAAATGGAAAAGAAATTCCCTGTTTAAAGCTTTGAACCCATGAAGTTTCACCTCTGAGAGTACGTCTTTACTTTTTCCGGAGAATGTTTGTATG
>JAQGLR010000124.1 GCA_028292765.1 Massilia sp.
TTCGACAGGCCGGAGTGGATCGGCCTGGAAGTCACCGACGACAAGCGCTATTTCAATTCGAACCTGATTCGACACCCGTATTCCACCTGGAAGGACCCCGCATGACCTTGACCACCCGGCGCGCAGCGCTTGCCCTCGGTATCGCCTTGATGTTGCCTGTGGGCGGCGCCATTGCCGCCCCGGCCGCTCCCGTAGTTCCCTATTTCCCGCCGGCCGGGGAGTGGGCGCGCAAGCAGCCTGCCGCGCTGGGCATGGATCCGAAGGCGCTGGCCGCTGCCGTGCAGTATGCGCAAGGCCACGAGACCGAACGCGCGCTCGATTTCTCCGACCAGGAAGCCACGTTCGGAACGCGCCTCGGTTCGATGCCGACGCGCCGTGCCCGCACCAACGGCGTCGTCATCTACAAGGGCTTCGTGGTGGCCGAGTTCGGCGACACCAGTTTCGTCGACCCGACCTATTCGGTCGCCAAGAGCATGCTGGCCACCGTCGCCGGCGTTGCCGTGCGCGACGGGCGCATCGGCAAGGTCGACGAGCCGGTGGGCCAGCGCGTAAAAGATGGCGGCTATGCTTCTGCACGCAATGCCCAGGTGACCTGGAAGCAGCACCTGCAGCAGGAAACCGAGTGGGAAGGCAGCATGTGGGGCAAGAACGCCGACTTCATCGGCAAGGCCGAATTCGGCGCCGGCGAGCGCAAGCCGCGCCTGCTTGCCGCACCGGGCAGCCACTACGAATACAACGACGTGCGCATCAACCGCTTTGCGCTGTCCCTGCTGCGCGTGTTCGACAAGCCGGTGCCTGACGTGTTCCAGGAACAGGTGATGGACGTTATCGGCGCTTCGACAAGCTGGAAATGGGTGCCGTACCACCACAGCTACGTGGAACTGAACGGCAAGCAGGCGCCGTCCGTCAGCGGCGGCACGCGCTGGGGCGGCGGCATGTGGATCAATTCCTGGGACATGGCGCGCTTCGGCTACCTGTGGCTGCGCGGCGGCGCCTGGAACGGCAAGCAGGTGGTGCCGCCGGGCTTCGTCAAGGAAGCGCTCACGCCGAGCGCGCACGGCCCGGATTACGGCTACCTGTGGTGGCTCAACACCAGGGGCAAGACGCTGCCCGGCCTGCCTGCCAACGCCTACGCGGCGCTCGGGGCCGGCAGCAATACGATTGTCGTGTCGCCGGATCACGACCTGGTGATCGTCTGGCGCTGGCACAGCGGGAATTCGGCGGAGTTTGCGAAGCGGGTGATCGCGGCGATCCGGTAAAACGGAACAAGAAATCCACAAGAAAATGGCGCCCTGCGGAGGCGCCATTTTTTTTTACAAGCCCGGCCGATCAGTGGAAGTGCTCGCTCCCGGCCGGCGCGTCTTCCGGCATCTCGGCATGCACCAGGTCGCCGGTGGGGTCGGCGAACAGGGGCGCGCCGCAGTCGTCGCAATATTCGGCGACGTAACGCTCGTTGATGCGTTTGATGTGGGTAACGCCGGCTTCGTTCAGGTGCGCGATGATTTCGTTGATCGGCGTCAGCGGCGCCGGCAGCAGGCTGTCCGCACCAACGCCTTCCATCGGCGTGCCTTCCTCGTCTTCCTGCCCGTACAGCGGCCAGACGATGCCGTACACCACTTCCGGGCTCTGGCGCAGCGTGAAGCCGACGCGGTATTCGTCGATCTGGCCGTCGGTCGCCTCTTCGCCGAAGCCGGCGATGACGGCGCGCAGGTCGGAGGCTTCGACGTCGAGCGTGTTGGTGAGGTAATGCACGGCGGCGCGGATCGATACCGGACGGATCAGCTTGTCCGCTTCGCGGCAGGCCACGTAATACGCTTCCGGCAGCAGCAGCTCGACGCCGCAGCCCGGCAGCAGGCGCGCGACGTTGGCCGTGCCCTGTTCGCGCCAGGCTTCGAGGGCGCTGGCGCGCACTGTCGAGAAATGGATCTGGTGCTGGGGTTCCTGCCAGCGGAACAGCGGGGCGCCCACTGGCGCCACGAGCGCGACCAGCAGGTAGCGGGTGTCGGCCAGGAAGGGCGCCGTTTCCGGAATGCGCGTCGAGGGCTTGATCGCGGCGCCCTTGTGCGCGGCCTGCGCCAGCTTGTGGGTCAGCGAATAGGTCTCGGCATGGGTGCGCGGCAGCTGGTCGATCGCGTACAGCGTCGGCGCCATCGACATCTGCACGCCATCGGCGAGCAGGTGCCCCGAGAAATGCGCGGAGAGCGTGGTCAGCAGTTCTGCCGGAATGGTGCCGGAGCCGATCGAAAAACGGGTCCAGGCCAGGATCGGGGCGGCAACCAGCAAGGCCTGCCAGGTGACCTCGCCGCCATCCTCGCCTTGCTCGACCATCGTCGACGATTCGCTGACCGCCTCGACGCCATCCATCAGCACGTCGTAGGCGGCCAGGTCGTCCTTGAACAGGGCGTTCAGTGCGACGTCGATGCTGTCCTGGTGGTTGGTCTTGAGCAGTTTCTGCAGCTGCGTATCCAGTTGGCGCTCCCAGGTCCGTTCTTCAACGCGGCTGGCAGACTGCACAATGGCCTGGGCAATGCTGGAGAGGCGCTGGCTTTCTGCGGAAAGTTTGTTGGATGAATCTTTTGAGGGACGACGCATGGCGCTGAAAGAGTCTCTTTGTAAATAGGTGAGGATCGAAGTCCGAGGGGTCATGATAAACCCTTATCCCCGGTATTGTAGTTGATTCGGCCACATGCCATGAACACAAGGGATGTCACCGGGCGCCGTCGTGCTCATCCATATATGTGGTGCAGCACGGACGGTTTGGTACGCGTGCCCGCCTGCCGCGCTTGCCACTCACCGCGCATACTGAACAATACTTGCCAAAAGCCTCAATACGAATCATAATGCGAATCGTTCTCATTTAACGCAGCGATGACCATGACCATGACAGCAAGCCCGGCAGTCCAGGGCGCCACCTCCTTCATTCGCAGCCGCAAGCATGCCCGCGCCGGCACCCCTTGTTCGAACGCTTCGACATTGACGGGTTCCGCGCTGGCGGTGCTGGCCACGCTGGCGTCGCCGCTGGCATTCGCCGACGGCGGCAACAAGGACATCGACCCGACCATTCCAGTGGTCGAAGTGCAAGGCAGCGCGCGCCGCGACGTCCAGGCGCCGGTCAAGTCCAGCTCGGACAAATTCACGGCGCCCCTGCTGGACACGCCGAAGTCGGTCACGGTCATTGGCCAGGAAGTCATTTCGCAAACCGCGGCCGTGTCCCTGACCGACGCGCTGCGCTCGGTCCCTGGCATCACCATCGGCGCGGGCGAGGGCGGCAACCCGGTCGGCGACAACGTCTTCATCCGCGGCTACAACGCCCAGACCGACACCTATGTCGACGGCATCCGCGACTCTGGCTCGCAGTCGCGCGAAATCTTCAACCTGGAGCAGGTCGAAGTCGTGAAAGGCCCGAACTCGGCCTACGGCGGACGTTCTTCGGCCGGCGGCGGCATCAACCTGATCAGCAAGTCGGCCCAGATCGACAACTTCAGCAACGCCAGCGTCGGCCTGGGCACCGACAAGTACCGCCGCGTCACCGGCGAACTGAATCGCGCGCTGGGCAACAATGCCGCCTTCCGCCTGAACGTGATGGCGCATGAGGCGAACGTGGCCGGCCGCGACATCGTGGGCGGCGACCGCTGGGGCATCGCGCCGACGGTGACCTTCGGCCTGGCGGGTCCGACCAAAGCGATCCTGAGCTATTACCACATGAGCTCAAGCGAGATCCCGGACACCGGCATCCCGTTCAACAATCCCTTCGCGAGCGGCCCGAACGTCGGACGCAACGGCAACGGCACCCCGGTGGGCGTCGACCGCGGCACCTTCTACGGCCTGGTGAACCGCGACTTCCGCGATACCGAAACCGACATCGGCACGGTCGACCTGCGCCATGATTTCGGCAACAACCTGGTGCTGCGCAACGTCACGCGCTACGGCAAGTCGAAGAACGATTTCGTCTGGACCCAGCCCGACGATTCGAAGGGCAACGTGATGCTGTACGGCACCGTCTGGCGCCGTGCCAACACCCGCGTCACCGACACCGAAACGCTGGCCAACTCGACCAGCCTGAGCGGCAAGCTGACCACGGCCGGCATCAAGCACAGCTACAACGCCGGCGTCGAGTTCAGCCGCGAGGCGACCGGGCGCAGCACTTACCTGTTCGCGCCGGGCACCAACAACCCGCTGACGAATACCTTCACCTGCCCGACCTCGGGGGCGGCCACGCTGTATAACTGCGCGCCGCTGAACAACCCGAATCCGCATGATCCGTGGGCGTACAACCGCAGCGTGTCGCCGGCCGCGACCAGCGTGAAGACCAACACCCGCGCCGTGTACGGTTTCGACACCATCGAATTCAATCCGCAGTGGTTGCTGAACCTGGGCGCGCGCTGGGACGAATTCAGGACCGAGCTCGACACAGCCGCCGGCCCTGGCACGGCCGCCACCCGTGCCCGCGTCGACACCAGCTTCGACACCTGGCAGGCCGGCCTGGTGTACAAGCCGTCCGCGAATGGCAGCATCTATGTCTCCTACGCTACCTCGGCCACGCCGCCCGGCAACGACGCCGGCGACGGCTTCGACGCCCTGACGGTCGCCGTGCAAAACCTGCAGCCGCAAAAGAGCAAGAATTTCGAGCTCGGCACCAAGTGGGAAGTGATGCGCGGGCGCCTGTCGCTCAACGCGGCCCTGTTCCAGAGCAAGATGGAGAATGCCCGCGTGACGGCGCCGGACGGCAGCAGCCAGAACGTCGGCAAAAAGGACCTGAAAGGCATCGAGCTCGGCTTCTCGGGTAAACTCAGCAACGCCTGGCAGGTGTTCGGCGGCTACACCTGGCTCGATGCGGTCCTGGAAGACAACGGTTACCTGAACGTCGGCACCACGGCGGCGCCCGTGTACGCGGTCTCGCCGTACAACGGCAACGTGTTCCCGACCACGCCCGAGCACAGCGCCTCGCTGTGGACGTCCTATGCGTTCAACAAGAACTTCAGCGCCGGCCTCGGCATGAACTACGTCGACCGCGTCTACGCCAACGTCAACAACAACAAGTATGCGCCGAGCTATACCCGCTTCGACGCGATGGCCAGCTACACGCTGAACAAGAACGTGTCGTTCCAGCTGAACATCCAGAACATCGGCGACAAGCTGTACTTCGACCGCGTTTCCTCGCCGCACTACGCCGGCGTCGGCCCGGGCCGTTCGGCGAGCTTGACGGCCAACCTGAAGTTCTAAACAATTCGGATAAGAGCTCCTGGCAGAAGCCTCAGGGCAAGGCGCATCGTCGAAGACAGTACGCTGGTACGGCGAGACGAATGCAACGCCGCCATGGGGATTCTGCCAGGCGCTCTATGTTTTGCACGGCCCTCCTTGCTTCAAGCGGGGAGGGCCGTGCTTTTTGGCAAAGGACAAACACCATGATGCTGCACATACCGGGCGTGCTAAGCCAGAATCAGGTCGCGCAAATGCGGGTGCGCCTTCGCGACACCGACTGGATCGACGGCCGCGCCAGCGTCGGTACGCAAGGCGCCCAGGTCAAGCATAACCGCCAACTGCCCGAGGGTTCGCCGCTTGCCGCCGAATTGGGCCAGATGGTCAGCGCGGCCCTGATGGCGCACCCCCTGTTCTTTTCCAGTGTGCTGCCGCTGCGCATCCTGGCGCCTTACTTCAACAGCTATGTCGGCGGCGAGCACTACGGCCTGCATGTGGACGGCGCGATCCGGTCGCAACGCGGTGGCTTGCCGCCGCTGCGGGCGGACGTGTCGGTCACGGTGTTCCTGAGCGAGCCCGACGAGTATGAGGGCGGCGAACTGGTCGTGGTCGATGCCTACGGCACGCATGAAGTAAAACTGCCGGCGGGCGATGCGATCGTCTACCCGGCCGGGAGCGTGCATGAGGTGCTGCCGGTGACAAGCGGGGAGCGCATCGCTTCCTTCCTGTGGACCCAGAGCATGGTGCGCGACGACGGCAAGCGGGCGCTGCTGTTCGAGCTGGATACGAACATCCAGAAGCTGCGCACGGCGCACGGGGAGTCGGAAGTGACGGTAGGGTTGACCGGGCACTATCACAACCTGTTGCGGATGTGGGCGGAAATCTAAGTACTCAGCCCTGCCTGTCAGCGCCGCAGCATCATCATGCGTGCGTAGATGAGGCGCACACCGTGGTAGAGCGCGGCGCCGACGGCGGCGAAGATGCACGCGGCAATCATCGGCAGCACCGCGCCGAAAGTCCAGGTCATGCCGATGACGAAGCCGAGCACGCAAGCGGCGCGGTGGATCGGATAGAAGAGGGCGAGCACGAGGAGGAACTGCGCCATGTATCCGGTGGCCTCATGCCGGCCGGCCGTGAAAAGCAGGGAGAGCAGGGCGCCGAACACCAGGGCGCCGACAAAGCCGGCGGTGTCGCCATGCGCGCCGCGCGGGTCCGCCCGGCGACGGCGCTCGATGCGGCCGAGGAGGTACCAGGCCAGCACGGGCAGCGTCAACAGGCCCCACCAGTTCGACAGTTCCGGCAGGCTCGGGTCGGCCAGCAAGTGGTGGGACGGCACGCCGCCGTTGAAGTGCTGCCAGCCCAGCAGCAGGGCCATGATTACCGCGATCGCAACCGTCGCTTTCGTACGCATCCGAGCCTCCTCCGATTATTTGATGCTCATTCTCCCGATTATTGATTAATGAGCAAGCAAAATCGGGTATGTATGTCGGGAGTCTGAGAAGGGCCGCGCCAGGGGTATACGAAAAAAGGCTGGAACCCATCAGGTTCCAGCCTTTTATCATCTCAAGCCCGCGTCAAGCGGGCCTTTAACAATTACGCAGCCAGCAGCTGGCGCAGCACGAACGGCAGGATGCCGCCATGCTTGTAGTAGTCGACTTCGATCGGGGTGTCGATACGCAGCAGCACTTGCACGTCTTGCGATTCGCCGTTTTCGCGGTGGATCACCAGGGTCGCCAGTTGTTGCGGCTTGATCTCGCCTTCCAGGCCCTTCAGGTCGAAGGTTTCCTTTCCGGTGATGCCCAGCGTTTCGACGCTGTCGGTGCCGATGAACTGCAGCGGCAGCACGCCCATGCCGACCAGGTTCGAGCGGTGGATGCGCTCGTACGAGCGCACGACGACGGCTTTGACGCCCAGCAGCTGGGTGCCCTTGGCTGCCCAGTCGCGCGACGAGCCGGTGCCGTACTCTTCGCCGCCGAACACCATGGTCGGGGTGCCTTCGGCCACGTACTTCATGGCCGCGTCGTAGATCGACATCTGTTCGCCGGTCGGCTGGTGGATCGTGATGCCGCCTTCGACTGCGGAACCGTCGGCCTTGGCCGGGATCATCCTGTTCTTGATACGCACGTTGGCAAAGGTGCCGCGCATCATGATCTCGTGGTTGCCGCGGCGCGAGCCGTAGGAGTTGAAGTCGGCCTTCAGCACGCCGTGATCCTTCAGCCACTTGCCCGCTGGACCGTCTTCCTTGATGGAACCGGCTGGCGAGATGTGGTCGGTGGTGATCGAGTCGCCGAACACGCCCAGTGCGCGCGCATTCGAGATGCCGGTCGCGGCCGCTTTCGGGGTCATCTCGAAGTCGGCGAAGAACGGCGGCTCGGCGATGTAGGTCGATTCAGGCCAGTTGTAGACCTGGCCTTCGGTCGACGACACGCGCTCCCACAGTTCGCCCGGGTTGCCCTTGACGTCCGCGTAGTTCTTCTTGAAGACTTCCGAGTTCATCGCGAACTTCATCAGCGCGCCGATTTCCTGCGAAGTCGGCCAGATGTCGCCCAGGTAGACGTCGACACCGTTGGTGTCCTTGCCGACTGGTTCGGTCATCAGGTCGCGCGTCATGTTGCCGGCGATCGCGTAAGCGACGACCAGCGGCGGCGAGGCCAGGAAGTTCGAACGGATGTTCGGGTGGATACGTGCTTCGAAGTTACGGTTGCCCGACAGGACAGCCGAAGCGATGATGTCGTTCTGCACGATGGCCGCGTTCAGTTCCGGGGTCAGGTCGCCGGCGTTGCCGATGCAGGTGGTGCAACCGTAGGCGGTGACGCCGAAGCCCAGCTTTTCCAGGTAAGGCAGCAGGCCGGCCGCGGTCAGGTATTCGGTGACGACGCGCGAGCCGGGCGCCAGCGAGGACTTGATGTGCGGGGCGACGGTCAGGCCGCGCTCGACGGCCTTCTTGGCCAGCAGGCCCGCGGCCAGCAGCACGCTCGGGTTCGAGGTGTTGGTGCACGAGGTGATCGCGGCGATCAGGACGTCGCCGTTCTTCACGCGCACGCCGTTGGTCGTCTCGTAGAGCTTGTGCAGGTCGTCCGGGCTCTTGTTGAAGCCGTTTTCGGTGGTCGGCTTGCTGAACAGTTCGGTGAAGTTGTTCTTCACGTTGCCCAGTTCGATACGGTCTTGCGGACGCTTCGGACCCGCCAGCGATGGCGTCACGGTCGACAGGTTCAGTTCCACCACGCGGGTGTAGTCGATGTCGCCGGCCTTTGGAATGCCGTACAGGCCCTGGGCCTGGAAGTAGTTCTGGAAGGCGGTGATTTCTTCTTCGGTGCGGCCGGTGCCGCGGAAGTAGTCGACGGTGGCGTCGTCGACCGGGAAGAAGCCCATGGTCGCGCCGTATTCCGGCGCCATGTTGGCGATGGTGGCGCGGTCGGTGGTCGACAGCGAACGGGTGCCTTCGCCGAAGAACTCGACGAACTTGCCGACGACTTTTTCGCGGCGCAGCAGTTCGGTGATGGTCAGCACCAGGTCGGTCGCGGTGCAGCCTTCGCGCAGCGAACCGGTGAGGTTCACGCCGATGACGTCCGGGGTCAGGAAGTAGACCGGCTGGCCCAGCATGCCGGCTTCGGCTTCGATGCCGCCCACGCCCCAGCCGACGACGCCGACGCCGTTGATCATGGTGGTGTGCGAGT
>JAQGLR010000133.1 GCA_028292765.1 Massilia sp.
GTCGACAGCTCGTCGCTGGTGTTATGCACGGTCACGTCGAACAGGCGCTTGTCGCCGGCATCCTTGATCGAGACCTGCAGCTCGCGCCGGTACTGGTGCTCGATTGAAACATGGTAGGCCGGGAACGGGCTCCAGAACGGGTCGTAGAACGGGTGATGCCAGCGTGCGAAGCGGCCGCGTGGACCAAAGCGCGGGCCGAAGCGGTAGTGGGGATATGCGTGGAACATCGGCATCGCCGGCTCGAGCACGCGCACCGGCACCTCGGTGGTCGTAAAACGCATCGCCACCTTCAGGCGTGCCGCGCCGGCGTTCGCCTCACGGAAGCCCAGCTGAGCCAGGTGCCCGCGCACCAGGTTCTGGTAGCTCTGGTATTCCAGGGTATTGTCCATCGCCGGCGGGGTGTCGAAGACATAGCTCTTGTCTTCGATTTGCGCCGGCCACTGGTGGAAGGTGGTGACATCGCTGCGAATGGTCGTCGCGCATCCGCCGAGCAGCAGGGCCGTCGCGGCGGCCGCTGCCATCATCAAAAGCCGTTTCATTCTTTTCTCTCCATTATTTGAGCGGATGTATCCGACTCTCAGCCTGCGCTTTTTTGCTTATTCTCGCAGATAAATTTACACATGGTTACCCTCTGAACTTGACGACACATTTCGCGACACCGAAATCGCGCGAAGCCTTGGAAACCTTGTTGGTAGAATAAGACCTTCTTCGACTGTATTTTTCGGACATCCCATGCGCACCGACACGCCCCAGACGATTTACCGGAAAGACTACACTCCGCCCAGCTACCTCGTCGATACCGTCGAACTCGGCTTCGACCTCGATCCCGCGCGCACCATCGTCGCCAACCGGATGACGATGCGGCGCAACCCGGACAGCGCCCAGCGCGAAATCGCGCTCTACGGGGAGAACCTGGAGTTGGTGGCGCTGCGCATGAACGGCAAGCTGCTCGCCGCGAACGATTACCGCATCGAAGGCAGCCTGCTGACCATCCCGGAGTCGCCCGACGAAGTCACGCTCGAGATCGAAACGATCTGCGCGCCGGAGTTGAACACCACGCTCAACGGCCTGTACACGTCGAACGGCAATTTCTATACGCAGTGCGAAGCCGAGGGTTTTCGGGCGATTACCTGGTTCCCGGACCGTCCGGACGTGATGGCGGTGTTTACCGTCATGCTGCGTGCCGACAAGGAAAAATACCCGGTGCTGCTGTCCAACGGTAACCTGGTGGAAGAGGGCGAGTTGCCCGACGGCCGCCATTACGCCAAATGGGAAGACCCGTTCAAGAAGCCGTCCTACCTGTTTGCCCTGGTCGCCGCAAGTCTGGTGTGCCAAGAGGAAAAGTTCGAGTTGGCCGACGGCCGCGAAGCGCTGCTCCAGGTCTGGGTCGAAGAGGGCAACCTCGACAAGACCGATTACGCGATGCAGTCGCTGAAAAACAGCATCCGCTGGGACGAAGAGCGCTGGGGCCTGGAGCTCGACCTCGACCGCTTCATGATTGTCGCCGTGAGCGACTTCAACATGGGCGCCATGGAAAACAAGGGCCTGAACATCTTCAACACCAAGTTCGTGCTGGCCAATCCGCGCGTGGCGACCGACATCGACTTCCAGGGCATCGAAGCCGTGGTCGGCCACGAGTACTTCCACAACTGGACCGGCAACCGCATCACCTGCCGCGACTGGTTCCAGCTGTCGCTGAAGGAAGGCCTGACGGTGTTCCGCGACCAGGAATTTTCGGCCGACATGATCGGCACCGAAAGCGGCCGCGCCGTCGGCCGCATCGACCAGGTGCGCACCTTGCGCCAGGCCCAGTTCCCGGAAGACGCCGGCCCGATGGCGCACCCGGTGCGCCCGGACTCGTTCGTCGAGATCAACAATTTTTACACGGTCACCGTGTATGAAAAGGGCGCCGAAGTCGTGCGCATGTACCAGACCCTGCTGGGCCGCGAAGGCTTCCGCAAAGGCATGGACCTCTACTTCGAGCGCCACGACGGCCAGGCCGTCACGGTCGACGATTTCCGCCTTGCCATGGCCGACGCCAACGGCCGCGACCTGACCCTGTTCGATCGCTGGTACAGCCAGGCCGGCACCCCGGTGGTGCGCGCGGAAACCCGGTACGACGAGCTCAACAAGACCTATACCCTGACCTTCATGCAGTCCTGCCCGGCGACGCCAGGCCAGCCGCGCAAGTTCCCCTTCCACATCCCGATTGCCGTGGGCCTGCTCGGCGCCGACGGGCGCGACATGCCGCTGACGATGGACGGCGAGGAAAAAGGCACGACCGCCGTGCTGGAACTGACGGAAAGCCAGCAAAGCTTCGTCTTCGAGAACATACTTGAACAGCCGACGCCGTCGATCCTGCGCGACTTTTCCGCGCCGATCATCCTCGACTTCAACTATGGCGACGCCGACCTGCTGCACCTGTTCAGCCACGACAGCGACGCCGTGAACCGCTGGGAAGCCGGCCAGCGCCTGGCCATGGGGCGCCTGCTGAAACTGACCGGCGAAGCCGGCGTCGGCGTGCCCCTGAACCTGGACGACACCTTCCTGATGGCGCTCGGCAAGATGTTGAGCGACGAGACGCTGGATCCGGCCTTCCGCGAGCAGGCATTGCTGCTGCCATCCGAAGGCATGGTGGCCGAGCAGATCGAGGTGGTCAATCCGCTGTCGATCCACCTCGCGCGCCAGTTCATGCGCGCAAATATCGGCGCGCGCCTGCGCACCGAATTGCTGGCGCAGTACGAGGCGAACGGGACCCCGGGCGAATACAGCCCGGACGCCTTATCAAGCGGCAAGCGTGCCCTGAAAAACCTGTGCCTGGCCTATCTCACCGCCGCCCAGGACGAAGAGGGCCTGGCGCTGGCCCAGCGCCAGTTCGACGAGGCCGGCAACATGACCGACCGCGTCGCTGCATTGAGCGCGCTGATTCACGCGCGTGCGCCAGGCGCGGACGCCTCCCTCCAGCGTTTCTACGACGAATTCGAAGACGAGCCGCTGGTCATCGACAAATGGTTCGCGATGCAGGCGGCCGCCGCCACCACCGATGTGCCGGCCGTGCGCGGCCTGATGCGCCATGCGGCCTTCAACCTGCGCAACCCGAACCGCGCGCGCAGCCTGATTTCCAGTTTCTGCGCCGGCAATCCGGTACAGTTCCATGCGCCGGACGGCAGCGGCTACGCGTTCTGGGCCGAGCAAGTGATCACGCTCGACGCCCTGAACCCGCAGGTGGCGAGCCGCCTGGCCCGTTCGATGGACCGCTGGCGCCGTTACACGCCCGAGCTGCAGGAGCACATGAAAAAGGCGCTGCAACAGGTCGCGGGGCAGCAACGCCTGTCGAACGACGTGCGGGAGGTCGTGGGCAAGGCATTAGCGAACTAGATTAATTAAAAGTATTCAATCCAAGCAAAGGGAAGTTCATGAAACGCGTCAGTCTCACGCAACACCTGGTGGAGCAGCAGCGCCTCCACAACAGCATTCCGGCCGAGCTGCGCCTCCTGGTCGAGGTCGTGGCCCGCGCCTGCAAGCGCATCAGCTATGAAGTCAGCAAGGGCGCGCTGGGCGATATCCTCGGCAGCGCCGACACGGAAAACATCCAGGGCGAAGTGCAGAAGAAGCTCGACGTGATTTCCAACGAGATCCTGCTGGAAGCGAACGAGTGGGGCGGCCACCTGGCGGCGATGGCGTCGGAAGAGATGGAAAGCATCCACCCGATCCCGAACCGCTATCCGAAGGGCGAGTACATGCTGCTGTTCGATCCGCTCGACGGCTCGTCGAACATCGACGTCAACGTGTCGATCGGCACCATCTTCTCGGTGCTGAAGGCGCCGGAAGGCATGGGCGAGCCGACCGAGGAAGCCTTCCTGCAGCCGGGCACGGCGCAGGTGGCGGCGGGCTATGCCGTGTACGGCCCGCAGACCATGCTGGTGCTGACCACCGGCGACGGCGTGCACTGCTTCACGCTCGACCGCGAGCAGGGTTCCTGGGTGCTGACCCAGAGCGACATCCAGATTCCATCGACCACGAAAGAGTTCGCCATCAACATGTCGAACAAGCGCCACTGGCACCCGCCGGTGCAGCGTTATGTCGACGAAATGCTGGCAGGTAAAACCGGCGCGCGCGGCAAGGATTTCAACATGCGCTGGATCGCCTCGATGGTGGCCGACGTGCACCGCATCCTGAACCGCGGCGGCATCTTCATGTACCCGGCCGACATGCGCGACCCGGCCCAGCCGGGCAAGCTGCGCCTGATGTACGAAGCGAACCCGATGGCGATGATCGTCGAGCAGGCCGGCGGCGCGGCCACCGACGGCGTCAACCGCATCATGGACATCCTCCCGACCAAGCTGCACCAGCGCGTGCCGGTGTTCCTCGGTTCGAAGGAAGAAGTCGAGCTGGTCACCCGGTATCACGCGGAATAATCGCCAAGGCGCTAGATCTTTTGGTAAATCCGGTGAGAAATTGCAGAGCCGGACTAGCAAGTTTGGTGGGTTGTTTGCTAGAATACGGCTCTTCGTCGGGTTTGCCCGCTTAGAGCCGCTGTAGCTCAGTTGGTAGAGCAGCGCATTCGTAATGCGAAGGTCGCCAGTTCGATTCCGGCCAGCGGCACCAGGATTCAGTAGCAAGATCAAAGGGTTACACGCTTCGGCGTGTAACCCTTTTTTCGTTTGGGCAGCAATCTTGTCGGATGTAGCCACGAACAGGCGTGGTCCAGGACGAGCGGTAGCTGGATGCTGAGCCTCCGATAACAACCTCAGGTGTTTGCTCCCGAATGATGCCCCTGTGCGCTACGGACGGGATACTGGGGGGCCTGAGTTCAGACCCGGTATCGGAGTGCATCGACAAGCAATGCGAATGCCGCCGTCGGTTGCCTGCGGCTGGGATAGTACAAGTGATACCCGGATAGTTCTGTGCGCCAGTCGCCCAGCACGCGTGTCAACAGGCCGCCATCGAGGTACACCTGAACTTGATCCATCGGCAAATAGGCCAGGCCGAAACCATCGGCTGCCGCTTCCAGGATCAGGTCAAGCGTGTTAAAGACCAAGGGTCCCGCAGTGCGGACCTTGAGTTTTCGCCCATCTTTCTCAAAACCCCAGGTGGTGAGCCCCCCGGAGGTAGGTACCCGGAGGTTGATACAACGGTGTTGCATCAGGTCCTGTGGCACGGCCGGTGCTGAATGCTTCGCAAGATACGCCGGCGTCCCGACGACGGCCATCGGAACGTCCGGTGCGATGCGAACTGCAATCATGTCTTGCGCGACCTGTTCCCCCAAGCGCACACCCGCGTCATAACGCTCGGCCACGATGTCGACAAGGCCGTAGTCAAGCGAGATCTCGACGTTGATGTCGGGGTAGTCCGGCAACAGCTTTTTCAGTGCAGGCCAGATAATCGTTTTCGCCGCATGCTCGACTGACGTGATACGTATCGTACCGGCCGGTTTGTCACGCAGCTCGCTCAATGCTGCCAGGCTCGCATCCAGGTTTGCCAGTGCCGGCGCGAGCGTTTGCAGAAGGCGCTCTCCGACTTCAGTCGGGGCGACGCTCCGCGTGGTTCGCGTCAGCAGACGCAATCCAAGGCGTTTCTCCAAACGACGCATGAGCTGGCTGAGCGCGGACTGCGTCATACCGAGCTTTGCGGCAGCCTTTGTGAAGCTGCGCTCCTCTGCTACTACCAGGAACGCCGTCAAGTCAGCCATCTCCTCGCGCTGCATTCAGTAGTCCCACTTATAAGCTCATGAAGATCTAGCTATCTTATCACTGAGCGTGCCTGAAGCTAACATGCTGGAGCTGTCGCAGGACCCGCTTGGGTCTCGGCCGCTAAAAGAACCAACGCTGAGGCAGCACACTATCAACCGCTCGTCCCGGCGCTGAGTATTTGCAAAGCCCGACTTTGGATGGAACTGCTGAAAGGCGTGGCAGAAAAGGAGAAAGATGTATGGATAACCTGAGGAACGATTCCTTCAGCGAAAATGGCCCGGAACAAAAGGACCGCCGCAAGCTGCTCGTCACGGGACTGGGACTGGCAGCAACTTCATTGCTGACGCCTGGGTCTGCCAGTGCACAAACCCGGCCGGCGGGTCAGTCCGCCACCGCGCAGCAGGGCACAAAACAAGGGCGCCGCAAGCTTGGGACGCTGGAAGTCTCAGCCCTCGGCTTTGGCTGCATGAACGTCGCCGGGATGTACAACCGGCCAATCGACAAGCAAGACGCGATCCGGCTGATCCGGGCGGCCTACGATCGCGGCGTTACCCTATTTGATACCGCCGAAGTCTACGGACCCTTCCTCGGCGAAGAGCTCGTCGGCGAAGCGCTGGCGCCGGTGCGCAGCCGGGTGGTCATTGCCAGCAAGTTCGGATTCAATGTCGATCTGAAGACGGGCGCGGTCGGTCCCGGCCATAACAGTCGGCCCGAGCATATCAAGCGTGCAACGGAGGGCTCGCTGCGCCGTCTGAAGACCGATTACATCGATCTTCATTACCAGCATCGCGTCGACCCGAGCGTCCCCATCGAAGACGTTGCAGGGGCGGTGCAGGACCTGATCCGCGAGGGCAAAGTGCGCCACTTCGGGCTCTCCGCTGCAGGCGGCGCAACCATTCGCCGTGCACACAAAGTACAGCAGGTGACGGCGGTGCAGAACGAATACTCCATCTGGACACGCGATCCCGAGCTCGAAGTGTTGCAGGCATGCGAAGAACTGGGCGTCGGATTTGTCGCGTGGAGTCCGTTGGGCATGGGCTACTTGACCGGAACCGTGACCCCGAGAACGCTGCTCGGCCCGGAGGATCTCAGGGCATCGATGACCCGCTTTACCCCAGAGGCGCGTCGTGCCAATTGGCAGATCGTCGAACTGCTGCAGCGCGTGGCCAACCGTAAGCAGGCAACACCCGGCCAGGTCGCGCTTGCCTGGCTGCTGGCTCGCAAGCCGTGGATCGTGCCGATTCCCGGAACGACTACACGCAAGCACATGGAGCAGAACATGGACGCGCTTGCGCTTCCCTTGAGCACGCCCGAAGTGAAGGAGATCAACGACGGCTTTGCTCGTATCCGGGTGCAGGGCGCGCGGCTGAACGCGGAGCTGCTCGCAGGCATCGATATCGGGGCCAAGCTGGGAACGAGCTCAAAAGGCGGGCAGGGCATGTCGCCACTGCCCTGAGGAGTTGTGGATCATGCCGACCGAGCAGGCTCACAAAGCGTAATCGTTTTCCCTGCAAGCCGATGGTCCCTTGACCTCGGCAACATCAACACAGCATCAATTTCAGTCTGGAGAGCACACATGACTAACAAGGCAGTCTGGTTCATTACCGGCGCAGGCCGCGGCCTGGGTCTCGATATCGCAAAGTCTGCCCTGGCCGCGGGGCATGCCGTCTTGAAGAGCTTAGCGCGGAGCAGGTCCGGCAACAGATCGATACGCTGCTGTTTGGCCCGATGAATGTCGCGCGCGCCGTGTTACCGGTGATGCGCAAGCAGCGCTCCGGTTTGTTGATGACGATCTCTTCGACCGCCGGCATTTCAGGCGGCATGTTCTGCACGGCGTACGCTGCCGCGAAATTCGGAGTGGAAGGTTGGATGGAGTCCATCGCCCCGGAGATTGCGCCATTCGGGATTCGTACCATGCTGGTCGAGCCTGGCTTCTTCCGCACGGATTTGCTCACTACCGACTCCACCACGTATGCGGCGCTCTCGATCGACGACTATGCCGAGCGCACCAGGGAGACCGTCGCAGCATGGAACAGCATGAATGGCAAGCAAAGCGGAGATCCCGCCAAGCTCGCCGCCGCGCTTGTGCAACTTACCGAACTCGGAGAGCCTCCTGCGCGCTTCGCTGCAGGTGCCGATGCTGTGCAGGCTTTTGAGACGAAGGCCGACACCTTGCGTGCGCAAGCCAATGCGCACCGCGACCTGTCCTCATCCCTCGCCCATGACGGAGCCTGACTTCATGACCGTTCATTCCAGGCATGCCGATGTCGAGGACAGCCGGAATGTGTGCGGCGCTTTCCCTGCGAGGATCCCGAACAGTTTTTCAATATCGACGGGTTTGACAAGGTGATGGTCGAACCCGGCGGCAGTTGTCCGGGCCCGATCCTGATCCTGTCCGTAACCCGTAACAGCGATGAGCACCGCGGCGGATGTCCCGGGGTGTGCACGCAGGCGCCTGGCCAGCTCGTTGCCGTCGATGTCGGGAAGCCCGATATCGAGCAGGAAGACCTGGGGTGGATCGGCTGCGATGCGCTCCAGTGCCCTGTGCGCGCTGTGTTCGACGCTGACCTCATGACCCGCGGCCTGGAGCAGCATTTGCAGGATCGTCGCCGCATCGACATTGTCGTCGACGACCATGATCCGCAGGCCCGCGCCGGCCGCCGCTTCCTTGCCTGTATCGAGCGCCTGCTCCGTGGCCGCCGCTGCTTCCTGCGCCATGCAGGGGAGCTGCACGGTGAACGTGCTGCCTTTGTCGCGGCCGGGACTGGCGCAGGTCACCGTCCCCCCGTGCAGCTCCACGATGCTTTTCACCAGGGCCAGGCCCAGGCCCAGCCCGCCGAGCGAGCGGTCGGATGAACGCTCGGCTTGCGTGAACAAGTCGAATGCACGGGCAGCCAGGGCGGGCGCCATGCCGATGCCGTTATCGGCGACGTGCAGCAGGATGCCGGTATCGCGCACTTCGGTGCGCAGCAGGATGCGGCCACCCTCAGGGGTATATTTTGCAGCGTTGTTCAACAGGTTGGACAGCACCTGCACCAGCCGGTTCTTGTCGCCCATCACCACAGGTGCATCGGGCGCCAGCTCGAGCGCGAAGTGGTGGCGCCGTTCGCGCATCAGCGGCGTGACCTGCTCGATCGCATCGGCGACAATGTGGCGGATGTCGAGCCGCTCGATGCTCAGCTCGACGAGACCACGCGTGACGCGCGAGACATCGAGCAAGTCGTCGACCAGGCTCGTCATGTGGCGCACCTGGCGACCGATAATCTGGCTGGTCTGCCGTACCCTTGCCTCATCCAGCCCGCCCATTTGCAGCAAGTTGGCGGCGGCGCCGATCGGGGCCAGGGGATTGCGCAATTCATGCGCCAGCATGGCGAGAAACTCATCCTTGAGCCGATTCGATGTTCGCAAGGCTTCTTCGGCGCGCGCACGTTCCAGCGCCTCCCACATGCGTTGGGTGACATCGGTAACGACCGCCAGGTCTTCGGCTGTCCACTTCCGTGCCGAGGTATGCACGAGGTTCAGGTTGCCGCGAATGCGGCCGTCACGAATCAGTGGAACGATGACCATCGACCGGATGGCGAGCGCCTCGAAGGACCCGGCGAAGTCGCAAAAATGCGGGTCCGTTCGGATGTCCTCGACCACGACAGCCTGCGCTTGTGCCAGCGTTTTGAGCAAGTACGGTCCGAAGTCTGCAATGTTTCCTCGCGCCGGAAGCCGGGGGAGATCGGCATTTTCGGTCCATTGCGTGGGGATATGGAAGGTCGCCTGGGCGTCGTCGACTTCAGCGAAGTAAGCGCGCGCAACGTGGAAATGCCGGCATAGTAGTTCCGTTACGGTAGCAATGATGTCATCCGTCGCCGACAGGCCACGTAACTTGTCCGCCAGGGTCAATTGAAATGCCTGCCTGCGTTCAAACTGTACCCGTTCGCTCGTCTCGACCGCGGCAGTGAACATGCCGTTGATCTGGCCGGTGACGGCACGAATTGGACTATAGGAGAACGTGAAGTGGCATAACTCGGGATAGCCGTTGCGTTCCAGGACCAGCGGCATGTCTTCGCCCTTGACCGCGATGCCCTGGTGAACAACCTGCTCGACCATGGCGCCGATCGTGGGCCAGATATCGGGCCATGTTTCCCTGGCGGGTCGGCCGAACGCTTGCGGATGCTTGGTCGCGCCAAGGATGGGCCGGTACCCATCGTTGTAGAACTGGATCAGTTCAGGCCCCCACCAGACGGCGATCGGGAATGCCGACTCAAAACAGATGTTCAGCTGTAAGCGTAAGGTCTCCGGCCAGGTGGACGGACTGCCCAGGCTTGTCAGTGACCAGTCCCTGCTGCGAAGCATGGCGACCATCTCGCTTTCCTGCGGAAGATGATCGAATTCCTGACCGGGTTTTGACATGGGGGAAATTAGAAATGGAAGTCGATAGTATGCCTAGTTTCTGACGGGGATGCGTTTTGAAGTGAACAGGCACAGCCCCGGCCTGCACGCATCCAGGCAGGTCGCAATCGCGGCGCAGGCGGTGTGGCCGCCTGCGCCCACGAACTTGCCGACAGGCCGTCTTTATTTCCTCTACTCATTAAACATCGGCGAACGCGCCCGCTTTCGTGCTTATTTTGGCCGCATCGCCATGGATCCCATTGCTCTGTTAGTCAGCGCACGGTCGGGCTAGCCCGTTCGTTATATTTTTTGTATCGTGACGTGGTTACCCGACCGCCGCAATCGTGCAGTACGTCAAATCGGCGTACGCTTGCAAAACGGGATACGAAAGTGACGTGGCAGTTAGCGGAACTTTTGAGTTTGTTCGAGGTCTCCGACGCGAGTTGTTGACCGAAGGCAAAACCCGGACGCTCCATTGATGTAGCGCAGTACATTTTCGCGCCTCCGTTTTGTTTCGAGCGGAATCGAGGAAGAATGTGGCATGGGTCGGGTACCGGTCTACTCCGCGTTGGTCTTACATTTTACAAGGACAAAAGTCATGGATAATCAGAAGTCGAGCGAGGGAAAAGGCGTTGATGCCAGCAAGCAGGGCAATGGCAGCAGCATGGGCAAGGACGACAAGTCGACCTCGAGCCTGGGCAAGGGCAGCACC
>JAQGLR010000187.1 GCA_028292765.1 Massilia sp.
CACTATGGATAGCCACATCGACAGAAAGCAGATTCGCTGGAATCCGCGCCCCCGCACCCGTCCCGGGCTGCACCTGAAAACCGAAAAACTGCCGTATCAACGGCCGGTCATCACCCAGCTCCAGTTCACGGCGAGCGCCATCATGGTTGCCGAGCGCATCGACGTCAAGGTCGTTTCCGGCTTCGAGATCATTGCGAAATCGCCTTTCATGGTCAGGCTGGGCGAGGGCGGTATCGCTGCCATCTTCAGGTATGGCGCGATCGTTCTGTTCAACGCATCGAAGGACGAAAAGGCGCGCCTGCTGCAAACGGTTGCCGCGCATGCGTCCGGCCCTGGCGACCCCGGCGCCGAGGAAATGGCGATGATCGACGTCGATCCGGACGAGGAAGAAGGGCCGGCCGAGCAGTACATCAAGATCAAGAACGCGGACCGGCTGCGCCTGCAGCTCATTGCCGAGGTGATGGCAAAGGCCACCATGCTGTCGTTCCAGGAACGCCGCGCCGCACGCGACTTCGACCGCACCGAGCCCCTGGCGCGCGACCTGGCCGAGGACGGCAAGTTTTCCGCGAAACCGGCGGAGCTGCTGAAAGCGGTCGGGAACATGCTGCTGGCGGAGAACCGCCTGAACGGCCGTGCCGGCGTGCTCGACCGTCCCGACCTGCTGTGGGATAACCCCGGCCTGTCGGGCCTGTATGCGAGGCTGGAGGGCGACTACGAACTGAACGACCGCGCAGCGGCGCTCGACCGCAAGCTCACCACCCTGTCGCATACCTCGGAAACGCTGGTCGAAACCATGCGTTACCACAGCTCGCACCGGCTCGAGCAGGCGATCCTGCTGCTCATCTTTGTCGAGCTGTGCCTGGGGCTGTACGGGCACTTCGGGCACGCGCTGCGGTAAGCACGGTTATCCTGCCAGCCCCAATTCGGTCGTGACCTGCTGGCGCAGCAGGTATTTCTGGATCTTGCCGGTCACCGTCATCGGAAAGCCCGTCACGAAGCGGATATGGCGGGGAATCTTGTAGTGGGCGATCTGCCCCTTGCAGAAGTCGCGGATTTCCTCTTCGCTCGCGCTCATTCCGGGGCGCAGGACGATGCAGGCGCACAGTTCCTCGCCATATTTCGGGTCCGGGACGCCGACGCACTGGACGTCGAGTACTTTCGGGTGCCGGTACAGGAATTCCTCGATCTCGCGCGGATAGATGTTTTCGCCGCCGCGAATCACCATGTCCTTGGCGCGGCCGACGATGGCGGCGAAACCCTGCTCATCGATGACGGCCAGGTCGCCGGTATGCATCCAGCGCGCGGCATCGATGGCTTCCCGGGTTTTTTCTTCGTCGCCCCAATACCCGAGCATGACCGAATAGCCGCGGGTGAGCAGTTCGCCCTTGACGCCGCGCGGCACGATGCGTCCATCGGCGTCCACGATCTTCACTTCCAGGTGCGGATGGACGCGCCCGATCGTCGACACGCGCAGGTGAACCGGATCGTCGACCGAGCTCTGGAAACTCACCGGCGAGGTTTCGGTCATGCCGTAGGCGATCGTGATTTCGGCGAGATGCATCTTGCCGATGACGCGGCTCATCACCTCGGCCGGACAGGGCGAGCCCGCCATGATGCCGGTGCGCAGCGTCGACAGGTCGTAATTGCCGAAGTCCGGATGGTCCAGCAAGGTGATGAACATGGTCGGCACGCCATGCAGGCCGGTGCAGCGTTCGGCCTGTACCGTTTCCAGTACCGCCTTCGGCTCGAAACTTTCGCCCGGGAAGACCATGGTGGCGCCGTGCGTCACGCAGGCCAGGTTGCCGAGCACCATGCCGAAGCAGTGGTAGAGCGGCACCGGAATGCAGAGCCTGTCGCCACTCGTGAGCTTCATCGCTTCGCCCACGAAAAAGCCGTTGTTCAGGATATTGTGGTGGGTGAGGGTGGCGCCTTTCGGCGCGCCAGTGGTGCCCGAGGTGAACTGGATGTTCACCGGCTCGTCGAATTGCAGGGCCGCTTCGATGACCGCCAGTTGCGCCAGTTGCGCGGCGCCCGGCGGCACCAGTACGTCGCCGAAATTGAGCATGCCGGGCGTGTTGTCGGTGCCTAGCCGGATCACGTGTTTCAGGTGCGGCAGGCGCGGCGACCGCAGCTTGCCTGGCGCGCTGTCGCGGATTTCCGGCACCACGTCTTCCAGGATCGCGATGTAGTCGCTCGACTTGAACGCGGGCGCGAGGATCAGGGCGGCACATTGCACCTTGTCGAGCACGTATTCAAGTTCGGAACGCCGGTAGGCCGGATTAATGTTGACCATGACCAGGCCGGCCCGCGCGGTGGCGAACTGCACCAGCACCCATTCCGCGCAGTTCTGCGACCAGATACCGATCCGGTCGCCCGGCTGCAAGCCCAGCGCGAGCAGCCCCGCCGCCAGCCGGCTGACCCGCTCGTCGAATTCCCTGTACGTCCAGCGCACGCCCTGGTGCGGGACGACGAGCGCCTCGTTATCGCCGAAGCGCAGGGCGATGCTTGAGAGGAAGGGGCCGATCGTTTGGCCGATAAGGGGAACGTCGTGCGCTCCGTGGACGTAGCTCAGGCTCTGTTGCATGTGGTCTCCATGTCGTTATGATTTGTGCTGATGTGCTAATTTAT
>JAQGLR010000205.1 GCA_028292765.1 Massilia sp.
CCAGCAGGGCGTCTTCCAGCGCGCGCAGGGTTTCCACGTCGAGGTCGTTCGACGGTTCGTCCAGCAGCAGGACGTTGCCGCCTTGCAGCAGCGTCTTCGCCAGGTGCAGGCGGCCGCGTTCGCCACCGGACAGGTTGCCAACGATCTTTTGCTGGTCCGAACCTTTGAAATTGAAGCGGCCCAGGTAGGCGCGCGACGGCATTTCGAAGCGGCCGACGCTCAGCATGTCGGCGCCGCCGGTGACGTCTTCGAACACGCTCTTGTTGTTGGCCAGGTCGTCGCGGTGCTGGTCGACCAGCGAGATGCGGGCCGTTTTGCCGATGGCGACTTCGCCGCTGTCCGGTTGTTCTTTGCCCGAAATCATCTTGAACAGGGTCGACTTACCGGCGCCGTTCGGGCCGATGATGCCCACGATCGCGCCTGGCGGCACGGTGAAGGACACGTTGTCGAGCAACAGGCGGTCGCCGAAGGCTTTCGAGACGTTCTTGAACTCGATGACTTCATTGCCGAGGCGCTCGGCCACGGGAATGAAGATCTCCTGGGTTTCGTTGCGCTTCTGGTATTCGAATTCGGACAGTTCGTTGAAGCGCGCTAACCTGGCCTTCGACTTGGCCTGGCGTGCCTTCGGATTCTGGCGCGACCATTCGAGTTCCTTCTGCAGCGCCCGCTGGCGTGCCGATTCGGTCGACTCTTCCTGTTTTAAACGCGCTTGCTTCTGGTCGAGCCAGGACGAGTAGTTACCCTTCCACGGGATGCCCGAACCGCGGTCCAGTTCCAGGATCCATTCGGCGGCATTGTCGAGGAAGTAGCGATCGTGGGTGATGCCGACCACGGTGCCCGGGAAGCGCAGCAGGAATTGCTCCAGCCACTCGACCGATTCGGCGTCCAGGTGGTTGGTCGGTTCGTCGAGCAGCAGCATGTCGGGCTTCGACAGCAAGAGTTTACACAGCGCCACGCGGCGCTTCTCGCCACCCGACAGCACGCCGATCTTTGCCTCCCATGGCGGCAGGCGCAGTGCATCGGCCGCCATTTCCAGCTGCAAATTCAAATTGCCGCCATCGGACGACGAGATGATCGATTCCAGGCGTTCCTGCTCTTTTGCGAGGGCGTCGAAGTCGGCGTCTTCGTCCGCATACGCGGCGTACACGGCTTCCAGCTTGGCTTGCGCCTCGAAGGCTTCACCGAGGCCCGATTCGACTTCCTGGCGCACGGTCTTTTCCGGGTCGAGCTGGGGTTCCTGCGGCAGGTAGCCGATGTTCAGGCCCGGCATCGGGCGCGCTTCGCCCTGGATGTCGGTGTCGATACCCGCCATGATCTTCAGCAGGGTCGACTTGCCCGAGCCGTTCAGGCCCAGCACGCCGATCTTCGCACCCGGGAAGAACGACAGCGAAATATCTTTCAGGATCTGGCGTTTCGGCGGGACGATTTTGCCCACGCGGTTCATGGTATAGACGTAATTGGCCATTTTTGTGTCTGTAGAAAATCAAGGTGCACAGGATACGATAGAAGGGCGCCCGCAGGCACCCCCTAGCGCGAAAGTTTCGGCTGCGCCGGTTCGCCTTTACTGTGCCGCAGCAGCCCTTCGCCGGCAAACAGCAGCAGCGCGGTCCAGATCAGCACGAAGCCCACCAGGCGGTCGGCCGTAAACGCTTCCTTGAACAGCAGCACGCCAAGCATGAACTGGATGGTCGGCGACAGGTATTGCAGCAAGCCCAGGATCGACAGCGGGATCTGGCGCGCGCCGCTGGCAAAGAGCAGCAGCGGGATCGCCGTGATCGGGCCGGCCGCGACCAGCAGCAGGCGCGTCGTATCGGACCCGGTATTGACGAAGGTATTCTCGCCATTCAGGGTCAGGTAAACAAGGTAAGCGGCCGCGATCGGGAACAGCACCATGGTCTCGAAGGAGAGGCCCTCGAGTGCGCCGAGCGCGGCGGTCTTGCGCAGCAGGCCGTAGGCGCCGAACGAGGCGGCCAGGAACAGGGCGATCCACGGCACGGTGCCGGTCTGCCAGGTCAGCCAGGCCACGCCCAGGCCGGCCAGCGCGATCGCCGTCCATTGCACCGGGCGCAGACGTTCCTTCAGGATCAGGTAACCCAGCATGATATTGACCAGCGGATTGATGAAGTAGCCGAGGCTGGCCTCGATCACATGGCCGTTGTTGACTGACCATATATACACCAGCCAGTTCGCGCTGAGCAGGAAAGCCGAGGCAACGAAACTCCAGAACACGCGCGGCTGGCGCACCTGCTCGAGCCAGCGCCACTGGCGCCGGAATCCCAGCACGATCAACAGGAAGGCAAGCGACCACAGCATCCGGTGCGCCAGGATCTGCAGCGGCGGCACCTCGCCCAGGGCATGGAAATAAATCGGGAACAGGCCCCAGCACAGGAAGGCCAGGGCGGCGGAAAAGATGCCGGTACGCATGGGGAAAGGAACAGATGGGAGGGTCCGCATTATCCCCGATATGGCAGGGCGCCGCTGGCGTGGCCCGATTTTGCACAGGTGTATGATGCCTGACGAAATCTACTTGCAATTTTATTGTCGATATTTTATGGTGCGGCGCACCAGAATAGAAGGATGGTGCAATTTTGACGTCTGAAAACAAGAAGAGCAGCATCGCGGCGCTGACCCTGTCCGCAGTCGGTATCGTCTATGGCGACATCGGCACCAGCCCCCTGTATACGCTGCGTGCCATCTTCGACCCCGAGCACGGCCTGCCGCTGACCACGCCCAACATCCTCGGCATCATTTCCCTGATTTTCTGGAGCCTGACGATCATCGTCTCGCTCAAGTACGTGACGCTGGTGCTGCGCGCCGACAACCGCGGCGAGGGTGGCATCATGGCCCTGATGGCGCTGGCATTGAATTCCGTCACGCGCCACTCGCGCTGGCACTTCCCGCTGCTCGTCATCGGCGTGCTGGGCGCCACCATGTTCTATGGCGACAGCGTCATCACCCCGGCCATTTCCGTGCTGGGCGCAATCGAGGGACTGGAAGTGGCCGCGCCCGGCATGGCGCATTACGTGGTGCCGCTCACCATCGTCGTGCTGGTGGCCCTGTACAGCGTGCAGCGCCACGGCACCGCCGGCATCGGCCGCTTTTTCGGCCCCATCATGCTGGTCTGGTTCTTCAGCCTGGCGGCCATGGGCGTCGTCAACATCATCGAGTCGCCGGTGATCCTGAACGCGCTCAATCCCTGGCATGCGCTGCGCTTCATGCTCGACAACAAATTCCTGGCCTTCGTCGCCCTGGGTGCGGTGGTGCTCGCCGTCACGGGCGCCGAAGCGCTGTACGCCGACATGGGCCACTTCGGCAAGCGGCCGATCCGCATGGCCTGGTTCATGATCGCCTTCCCGGCGCTGACGCTGAATTACCTCGGCCAGGGCGGCTTGCTCATCGCCGACCCGACCGCGATCGACAATCCGTTCTTCCACCAGCTCGGCACCTGGAGCGTGATCCCGCTCGTGATCCTGTCGACCATGGCCGCCGTGATCGCCTCGCAAGCGACGATCTCGGGTACCTATTCGATGACCAAGCAGGCGATCGCCCTGGGCCTGTTGCCGCGCATGCGCATCCTGCACACTTCGGAAAGCCAGATCGGCCAGATCTACATCCCGGCCGTGAACTGGCTGCAGCTGATCGTCGTCCTGATTGCCGTGATCGGCTTCGGTTCCTCGGAAAAGCTGGCCGGCGCCTACGGCATCGCCGTCACCGCGACCATGATGGCCACCACCATCCTCACCTTTTATGTCACCCGCTACCGCTGGAAACTGCCGCTGGTGGTGTGCATCGGCGCCACCGGCTTTTTCCTCGTGATCGACATCATGCTGTTCGCGTCGACCTCGCTCAAGCTGTTCCACGGCGGCTGGTTCCCGCTGCTGCTGGGCTCGGTGCTGCTGACCGGCATGCTGACCTGGAAGCGCGGCCGCGAACTGGTGTTCCAGAACCTGGAAAAGCACGCGATTCCGCTCGACGCCTTCCTGCAATCGCTGTTCGTGGGCCCGCCCACGCGCGTGCACGGCACCGCGATTTTCCTGCGCGGCGAGACCGATGGCGTGCCGCATGCGCTGCTGCACAACCTGCTGCACAACAAGGTGCTGCACGAGCGCGTGGTATTCCTGACGGTGCACATGCGCGAAGAACCCTGGGTGCTGCCGGAAGACCAGGCGCAGGTGGTCGAACTGGGCCACAACTGCTACCAGCTGAACGTCCATTACGGTTTCAAGGACGAGCCGGACATCCCGGGCCTGATGAACTATTGCGCCAAGCTCGGCCTGCCGTTCGAGATGATGGAAACCTCGTTCTTCATCGCGCGCCAGACCGTGATTTCGGCGCCGGGGGGCGGCATGGCGCCATGGCGCGAACACCTGTTCGTGACGATGTCGCGCAACGCGCGCGGCGCCGCCGACTACTACCAGATCCCGAGCAACCGCGTCATCGAGCTCGGTACGCAAGTCGAGATCTGATACAAAAGACGGACAAAAAACGGATATTCAGGGAAGCAGCAGCGCTTTACAGTGTGCTGTTTCCGCCCTACCCACTTCGCCCATCCTTATTAAAAATTCCCGATGCAAATGAAACTGACCTTCCTCGCCGCCGCCTGCGCGGCCGTACTGAGCCTCTCCGCCTGCGGCGGGGGTGACGGCAGCAACAGCAATACACCCGCCGTCGCCAGCCCGGCTTCCCTGGTCGCCACCGACAGCGTCGTCGGTAGCGGCGCGACCGCTGCCCCCGGCAATAAAGTGACCGTCGCCTACACCGGCTGGCTGTACAGCGCGACCGCCGCCGACCACAAGGGCATGCAGTTCGACAAGGGCACGATTTCCTTCACGCTCGGACGCGGCGAAGTGATCGCCGGCTGGGACCAGGGCCTGGCCGGCATGAAGGCCGGCGGCAAGCGCACCCTGTCGATTCCTGCCAGCCTTGGCTACGGCCGCAGCGGCAGCGGCCCGATTCCGCCCGACGCCGGGCTCGTGTTCGACGTGGAGCTCATCCGGGTGGAATGATCGGCGCGCAGGCGATCCCGCGCACACCTGAGATGGCGCAGATGTTGGCGCTGGCCCTTCCGACATCCTTGAGGTTCCGCTAACGATCCCGGGGACAGTCATGCTGCTGCGCACAGGTTTGC
>JAQGLR010000213.1 GCA_028292765.1 Massilia sp.
TCGAAAAAGCGCACGTTCATGTGGACCGTCGGCGCGTAGGGATTGCGCGGATGGAGCACCAGCGACACGCCCATCGCTTCCCAGGCGCGGCCAGCCAGTTCCGGGCGGGCTGCGGCGGCCGATGGCGGCAAATTGGCGCCCGTCACGTGCGAAAAATTCACGCCGCCGCGTTCGATCACATTGCCTTCTTCGATCAGGCGCGAGATGCCGCCGCCGCCTTCAGGGCGTTCCCAGCTGTCTGTGAGAAAAGGCTTGCCGTCCACATCTTCCAGAGCCGCAACGATGCGTGACTGCAGGTCGAGCAGCCAGGCTTTGATGGCCGAAGGGGAAGGGGTGGACATGGGGCGGATGGTCGGGAGTCAAAAAATCAAGGGGCGATTGTACACTGTGGCGCGGGGACAGGGCGAAAGGCGGCCCGCCGCCGCGCTGCCGCATGAACCAGCCCGCCACCGCCGAATCACTTAATCCCGCGCCACCCGATATCGCGGCGGAACTGCGCACCGTCGAAACGGATCTTGTCCACGCCTTCGTAGGCCTGCTTCTGCGCCATCCTGACGCTGTCGCCGAGGCCGACCACGCACAGCACGCGCCCGCCATTGGTCTGCAGGGCGCCGCCGACAATACGGGTGCCGGCATGGAAGCTCACGCATTCCGGCGTTTCAGGCGGGATGCCTTCGATGGCGTCGCCCTTGCGCGGGCTGTCCGGGTAGCCGGCGGCGGCCAGCACCACGCCCACCGCGGTACGCCGGTCCCAATCGAGCTCGACCGCATCGAGCGTGCCGTTGCAGGCATGCTCGAGCACGGTCACGAAATCGCTTTTCAGGCGCGTCATGATCGGCTGGGTTTCCGGGTCGCCCATGCGGCAGTTGAATTCCAGCGTGCGCGGGTTGCCCTCGGCATCGATCATCAGCCCCGCATACAGGAAGCCGGTGAACGGGATGCCGTCCTTCGCCATGCCCTGGATGGTCGGGTCGATGATTTCGCGCATCACGCGGGCATGCATCGCCGGGGTGACGATCGGGGCAGGGGAGTAGGCGCCCATGCCGCCCGTATTCGGGCCCTCGTCGCGGTCCTTCAGGCGCTTGTGGTCCTGCGAGGTCGCCATCGGCAGGATGTTCTTGCCGTCGCACATGACGATGAAGCTCGCTTCTTCGCCGGCGAGGAATTCCTCGATGACGATGCGCGCGCCGGCATCCCCGAAAGCGTTATCGGACAGCATGTGGTCGACCGCCGAATGAGCTTCAGCAAGTGACATGGCCACCACCACACCCTTGCCTGCCGCCAGGCCGTCGGCCTTGATGACGATCGGCGCGCCGTTCGCATCGATATAGGCGTGCGCCTGGGCGGCATCGGAAAAACTCTGGTATTTCGCGGTCGGGATGCCGTGGCGCTGCATGAAGGCCTTGGCGAAGTCCTTTGAGCTTTCCAGCTGCGCAGCCTCGCGCGTCGGTCCGAAGATTTTCAGGCCGCGGGCGCGGAACAGGTTGACGATGCCGGCCGCCAGCGGCGCTTCCGGGCCGACCAGGGTCAGGGCGATGTGCTCGGCGACGACGAAATCGGCCAGCTGCAGCGGGTCGTCGATGTCGACGTTGACCAGGCGTGCATCCGCCGCGGTGCCGCCGTTGCCAGGCGCGACATACACCATCTGCACGCGTTCGGATTGGGCCAGTTTCCAGGCCAGGGCATGTTCACGGCCACCGGAGCCGACTACCAGGATTTTCATAGGGTTCCGCTTGCTTTTTCCACTGAGCTGTCGCTTAGTCTTGTCGTTTATTCTTCAATCACGGCGTTGGTATAGATCTCCTGGACATCGTCCAGGTTTTCCAGTGCGTCGAGCAGCTTTTGCATCTTGATCGCGTCTTCGCCCGTGAACACGGTCTCGGTGGCGGGCTTCATGATGACTTCGGCTACCTCGGCCTTGAAGCCGGCCTTTTCCAGCGCGTCCTTCACGTTCGAAAATGCGAACGGATCGCACAGCACTTCGAAACCGCCTTCCTCGTCCTGCACCACGTCGTCGGCGCCGGCCTCCAGCGCCGCTTCCATCAGCTTGTCTTCGTCCACGCCGGGCGCGAACAGGAACTGGCCGGTATGCTGGAACATGAAGGCGACCGAACCCTCGGTGCCCATGTTGCCGCCGAACTTGCTGAAGGCATGGCGCACTTCGGCCACGGTACGTACGCGGTTGTCGGTCATGCAGTCGACGATGATCGCGGCGCCGCCGATGCCGTAGCCTTCGTAGCGGATCTCTTCGTAGTTCGCGCCTTCGAGTTCGCCCGCGCCGCGCTGCACGGCGCGGTTGACGTTGTCCTTCGGCATGTTGGCGTCAGCTGCCTTGTCGACCGCCAGGCGCAGGCGCGGATTGGCGTTGATGTCGCCACCGCCCATGCGTGCGGCGACGGTGATTTCCTTGATGAGGCGGGTCCAGATCTTGCCGCGCTTGGCATCAGTCGCGGCTTTCTTGTGCTTGATATTGGCCCATTTGCTGTGTCCAGCCATGTCGAGAATTCCTTAGACGGTATGCAAGAATGGCCGACATTCTAACATGCGGCCCATCCGAAAAAGGCGGCGTCCCAGATTATGGAAACAGCAAGAGTGTCCCCCACGCAACGAGCGCCAGGCCGCTGATACAGGCGACGACCGGCCCGCCCGGCAACAGCTTTTCGCTCAGCAGCAGCCCGGCCAGGGCGAGCAGGGCACCCAGGTTGGTCACGCCTGCGGCAAACAGCAGCAGCATCTGCAGCCCGCAGCAGCCGACGCAGTTCAGTCCGTGCGTGCAGCCCATGCGCAGCGCGCCTCCCAGGCCGGGGCGCCAGCAGATCACCACGAAGGACAGCGGCGCGCGGCAGTGCTGCAGGCAGGCATGCTTGGCCG
>JAQGLR010000223.1 GCA_028292765.1 Massilia sp.
GGGAGATCACGTGCAGCTGCGACACCGGCACGTAGAGCTTGGTGTCCTTGGCGTATTCCAGGTGCAGGAACTCGGTCTCGCCTTCGCCCAGGTCCATGCTGGCCAGGCCCATGTAGCGGCCGATGCCATGGTTGATGTGCACCACCGGGTCGCCGATTTTCAGCTCCGACAGGTCGCGCACCATCGATTCGACCTGGCTGGTCGCTTCCTGCTTCTTCTTGCCGGCGCGCCGGCCGGAGCCGGCATACAGTTCGGTCTCGGTGATGAAGGCGATGCAGCCGCTGGATTCCTCCAGAAGTTCGAACCCGGCCTGCAGCGGCGCCACGCCGAGCGCCACTTTGGCGTCGCTCGCGCGCATGCCCTCGAAGCCCTCGACTTGCGCGATGTCGAGCCGGTATTCGTTGAAATACTGCTGCAGGGTTTCGCGGCGGCCGTTCGATTCGGCGCAGATCATCACGCGGCAGCCGGTGCGCGCAATGAACGCGCGCAGGTTCGCCAGCGGATCTTCCAGGCGGCGGTTCACCGCGATGTCGGGAATCGGCGCCGACAGTTCCGAGGCCTGGGCGCTTGCATCGCGGGCGATGTTCCAGCGGCCGCGCGATTTGGCGCAGGTGAAGAACTGCTCGTTCGAGAGGAACAGCTCGCGCGGCTCGAGGAGCGGGCGTTCGCGGTCGCTTTTCAGGAAGCGGTAGCGCGACTCGGTGTCCGTCCAGAAGCGCTGCACGGCCGCGTCGATGTCGCCCACGAAGGCCAGCGGCCCGTCCTCGGGCAGGTAATCGAAGAGCGTCGCCGTCTCTTCGAAAAACAGCGGCAGGTAGTATTCGATGCCGGCCGAGGCGATGCCGCTGCCGATATCCTTGTAGACCGTCGACTTCGACGGGTCGCCCTCGAAACGCTCGCGCCAGCGGCTGCGGAAACGCGTCCGCGCCGCTTCGTCCATCGGGAATTCGCGGCCCGGCAGGAGGCGCACCTCCCGCACCGGATACAGCGAGCGCTGGGTGTCGGCGTCAAAAGTACGGATGGTTTCGATCTCGTCGCCGAACAGGTCGAGGCGGTAGGGCAAAGCCGACCCCATCGGGAACAGGTCGATCAGGCCGCCGCGCACCGAGTATTCGCCCGGCGACATCACCTGCGATACGTGGCTGTAGCCGGCCAGCGTCAGCTGCGCCTTGAGCTTCGCTTCATCGAGGTTTTCGCCCTGGCGGAAGAAGAAGGTATAGGCCGCAAGGAAGCCGGGCGGGGCGAGGCGCACCAGGGCGGTGGTGCTTGGGACCACCAGGACGTCGCACTGGCCGTTGCGGATCTCGTGCAGGGTCGCCAGGCGTTCGGACACCAGGTCCTGGTGCGGCGAAAAGGCGTCGTAGGGCAGGGTTTCCCAGTCCGGCAGCAGGTGGCAGGACAGTTTGCCGTCGGCGAACCACGGGATTTCGTCGAGCAGGCGCTGGCCGTCGCTGGCGTTCGCGACGACGACGGTCAACAGCTGCTTGTTGGCCTTGAACGCGAGGCCGGCTACGGCAAGCGCATAGGCGTCGGACGAGCCGGCGAGGGCAGGCAGGACGAAACGGGAACCGGGCTTCGGGAGGTGCTTTGTGAGGTCGAAAGGCATGCAGGCGGGCAGTTTGCTAATCAAGCCGATGGGTCGTCCATTATAGACGAACCGGCTACCGCCGCCCGCATTGCGTACCGATCAGCGCCGGCGCATGCTCGAGAACAGCACGCCGGCGATGATCACGCCGAAGCCAAGCGCATGATAGAGCTGCGGTGCCTCGCCCAGCAGCGGCCAGGCCGCCAGCGAGGCGAACAGTGGAATCAGGTAGATCGACATGCTGGCGCGCGCCGGGCCGGCCAGGGCCACCAGCCGGTCGAAGCAGAAGTAGGCGCCAAGGCTGGGTACGACCGCCAGGAAAGCGAGCGCCAGGTACAGGCGCGCGTCCAGGAAGTCGGGCGTGGCGCCGCTCATGGCCTCCAGGGCGGCAAACGGCGCCAGCACCAGCGCGCCGCCGCCGATCAGCGCCGCCAGCTTGACCGTGGCCGGCATGGCGGGCAGCGGCAGGCGCCGCCCGAGCACCGTGTACAGGCCCCAGCCGCAGGCGGCCAGCACCACCCACAGGTCGCCGGCCCCGAAGGCCAGGCCGCCCAGCGCGCCGAGCTCGCCCCTGGACAGCACGATCAGGATACCGAGGACCGCCAGCAGCATGCCGCCGGCCTGGTTTTTCGACAGGGGCGCCTTCCAGACCAGCGTTTCCAGCAGCGTCACGAGGGCCGGGCAGGCGGCAAAGATGATGGCGATGTTCGCCGCGCTCGTATGCCGTGCGCCGACGTATTGCGGGCCGACCGCCAGGCCCATGCCCAGCCCCGCCAGCAGCAGGATGCGCTGCCAGTTGGCGAGCAGCACGCCGCGCAGCGCCCACAGGCGCGGGCCGACCGTTGGGAGCAGGATCGCGAACGCCAGCGCCCAGCGGCCAAAGGCGAGGAACAGCGGAGGGATGGCGGCGCTCTCGGCCCAGCGCGCGACGAGCAGGTTGGCGGCAAACAGGGCGGGGGTGACCAGCATGAGCGGCAACTCAGGCGATGCGGAATCGAGCCGGAAGCCTGATCCGGCCCGTGAAACTGCTTCTGACACAAAGACTCCAAAACGAAATGCTGCAACCGCAAACACGCTGGCTATCCCCGTCGCGGGGTGTCGCCGTGGGCGGCGCCAATGGCAAAGCAACATTTTACTGCTGCGGACAAAGAATGTTCTTTCGTTTACCCGGCAGTTTGGGCTGAATGGCGAAAGAATCTTCCATGTTTGAGCTAAAATAGTGAAGGACTATCTAGCCTACGTAGTAATACTGAAAGGAATAACAGGAATGAAAGACGGCGTACTGGACGAGATCGACCGGAAAATCCTGCGTACGCTGAGCCAGGACGGCCGCATCAGCAACCAGAAACTGGCCGACACGGTGAACCTGTCGCCCACGCCCTGCTGGCACCGCGTGCGCGCGCTGGAAGAGTCGGGGCACATCAGCGGCTACGTCGCCGTGCTCGACCAGCGCACGCTGGGCCTGCCCGACACGGTGATCATCGAAGTCACGGTCGATCGCCACGACGACGAAATCTTCCAGGCCTTCTCCGACGCGCTGGCCGACCTGCCGGAAGTCATGGAAGCCTACCTGCTGTCCGGGGAATACGATTACCTGATCAAGGTCGCGGTGTCGGGGACCGAAGGCTATGAGCGCTTCCTGCGCCAGAAGCTGTATAAACTGCCGGGCGTGCGCCACACGCGCTCGACGTTCACCTTGCGCTGCCTGAAGCGCACGCCGTCGGTGACGCCGTAGAGCGCGTAACGCTCCAGGCGGGAAGCGGACTATGCCGGCTTCTTGCGCAGTGCCCCGAGTTCCATGCGCAGCGCGCCGCGGTCGCTCTTCGCCGCGGCCAGCTGCGCTTGCAGATCCTTGACCTCGGCCGCCAGGCTGTCGCGCGCGGTGGTGGCGCCGACCAGTTCCATCTCGGCGGCCAGGCGCGCATCCGATTGCGCCGACGAGGCGGCCACGCTGCGCTCGAGCTGCGCGCGCAGGTCGGCCAGCTGGGCATCCTTGCCGTCGATCGCCAGCTGGTCCTTGGCCTTGCCGACCAGGGCGTCCATCGCGACCTGGCGCGCGTTGCGCAGTTCGGCATTCAGGCGCTCGATTTCTTCGTTGCGTTCGTCGGCGATCGCCTGCGCCGCATCGCACGCGGTGCTGGCGCTGTCGAGCTGCGTCGACAGGCCGGCGCGCTCGGCTTCCAGGCGCGCGCCGGCGTCGAGCAGCTCGTCCATGTCGGCCTCCAGGCGCGCCAGCGCCTCGCGCGAGCCGGCGCCCGATTCCTCGGCGTACTGGCGTGCCCAGTTCGCGA
>JAQGLR010000256.1 GCA_028292765.1 Massilia sp.
GGGCCCCAGGAACCGATGTAGTCGATGTAGCGCTTGCCGTCGGCATCCCAGAAATACGGCCCCTCGGCGCGGGTGATGAAGCGCGGCGTGCCGCCGACCGAGCGGAAGGCGCGCACCGGCGAATTGACGCCGCCGGGGGTGGTCTGCTGGGCGCGGGCGAAGAGGGTGTCGTTGCGAGTCTTGGTAACTGAGGTGCTGTTTTCGGTCGTCATCGGGGTGCTTGCTTTCCTGGTACTTTCTTGTTACCGGCCCGCCGAAGGCAGGTATTTGTAAAAACGGTTGGGAACGAGCTTGCCCATGCCGAAGCGCTGGGCATGGAGCAGGGCCCCGTACGTAAATTCCTGGGCCGCGCGCAGGGCTTCGGCCGCATCCATGCCGCGCGCCATGCAGGCGACCAGCGCCCCCGACAGCGTGCAGCCGGCGCCGACGAAGGAGCCGGGCAGGTGCTGCCAGTCGAAGCTGGTCATGCCGCCGTCGCGGTCGAACAGGGTATTGGCGCGCTTGTGGCCGCTGCCGGCGGTGCCGGTCACGAGCACGTACTGGCAGCCGCGCGCGGTCAGTTCGGCGACATCGGCTTCGAGGCTGCCTTCGTTGCCACCATCGCGCCAGAGTTCGGCCATGCGGCCCAGTTCCGATTGCGACAGTTGCAGCACGGTGGCCTGGGGCGAGAGGATCTGGCGGATGGCGGCGACGATGTCCTCGTCGGACATGCCGGAGTCGGGCAGGGCGGACAGGAAAGGGTCGACGATCAGCGGCACGTCGGCGTAGTCGGAGACGATTTCGGCAATCGCCGCGGCCTGCTCGATGCTGGCGATCGCGCCGATCTTGACGGCGGCGATCGGCATGTCTTCCAGCACTAACCTGGCCTGCTCGGCCATGACGCCGGTGTCGACTTCCTGCCATTCCTCGACGCGCGTGCTGTCCGCCACCAGCAACGCGGTCGTGACCGACAGCGCATGGCAGCCGTGGACGGCGAAGGTGGCGATATCGGCCTGTATGCCGAGTGCACCGACCGGGTCGGACACACCAAATGTGAGAATCAGCGGAGACGGTTGGTTTTGCACGGCGGGTAGATTAAGATGCCTGATTTCCCCATTTTACTAGATCGAAGGAACCGAACGTGAGTAATGAAATGACCGCAACCGCCTACCAGACCTGGATGTGCCTGATCTGCGGATGGGTCTACGACGAAGAAGCGGGTGCGCCGGACGACGGCATCGCTCCGGGAACCCGCTGGGCCGACGTGCCGATGAACTGGACCTGCCCGGAATGCGGCGCGCGGAAAGACGATTTCGAAATGACCACGATCTGAGAATGCCGTGAGTCGCGGCACATGCGTGCCGCGATCTTGTTGGCCGATTTCAGTTGCTAATCACGCAACTGGATTATCAAAACCGCCCCTGTCGTTGTCCTGGTTTCTACCCCTTCCAACAAGCTTTCCCCCCTCCCGTTTGCGCCTAGTTGATACTAAGCAACACTTCCCGCACAAGCCGATCCCGCTATGCTATCTTGGCGGTTCATGCTGAAGTGAAACTAAAATGACGACATCGCAGCAAGCAAGCGACCCGGGCGACCTGACCGTCATGGTGGTCGACGACAGCAACACGATCCGCCGCTCCGCCGAAATCTTCCTGACAGGGGCCGGCTACCGCGTGGTGCTGGCCGAGGATGGCTTCGACGCGCTGGCCAAGATCAACGACCATCACCCGGCGCTGGTGTTCTGCGACATCCTGATGCCGCGCCTGGACGGTTACCAGACCTGCGCCCTGATCAAGAAGAGCGCGCGCTTCCATGCGACGCCGGTGGTCATGCTGTCCTCGAAAGATGGCCTGTTCGACCGCGCCCGCGGCGCGATGGTCGGCTCGAGCGCGTATCTCACCAAGCCGTTTTCAAAAGACACCCTGCTGGCGGCCGTCCGCGAGCACACGGCCGCCAGGGCCGCCAGGGCCTGAAGCAACCGCTGAATCAACCGCTGAATCAACTGAATTACGGAGCCCCCGTGGCCATACACAAGATCCTGATCGTCGACGATTCGCCGACCGAACGCTACTACCTGACCGACATCCTGGTGAAGAACGGCTTTTCCGTTTCCACCGCCGAGAATGGCGAAGACGCGCTGGTCAAGATGCGCGCCGAACGCCCGCAACTGATCCTGATGGACGTCGTCATGCCCGGTGCAAACGGCTTCCAGGTGACCCGTTCGATCGCGCGCGACCCCGAGCTGGCGGCGGTCCCGGTCATCATCTGCAGCAGCAAGAACCAGGAAACCGACCGTATCTGGGGCATGCGCCAGGGCGCCAGGGATTATTTCGTGAAGCCGGTCGACCCGGTGCAGCTGCTGGCGCGCATTGCCGCCCTCGACGCCGCATGAACGCCGTCGTGAGCGGGGACCGTCTCGCGGGGCAGGCCGCGCGCCGCACCCGCCTGCGCGACTACCAGGCCCAGCTCCTGGCGCGCATGCAGGCCGCGCAAAACGGCGCCCCCGACGCCGGTCACCAGCTGGGCGTGATGATCGGCGCCGAACGCTACCTGCTGGAACTGACCGAAGCCGGCGAGATCGTCCCGCTGGCAGCCTTGGCCGGCGTGCCGCTGACCCGGCCCTGGTACCTGGGCCTGGCCAACGTGCGCGGGAGCCTGCTGGGCGTGATCGACCTGGCGCGCTACTTCGACGGCAACGCTACCGCGGCCGGACCCGAGGCGCGGCTGGTGTCGCTGGCGCCGCGCCTCGGTTTCAACTGCGCGCTGCTCGTCACGCGCGTGCATGGCCTGCGCCGCGCCGCGGCCATGACAAAGGACGGCGAGCGCCTGCGCGACCCTGACGGCAATGCGTGGACGCCGCTGTCGCTGGCGGCACTGGTGCAGGAAGAACGCTTCCTGCATGTCGCACTCGATCCAATCAAATAAAAATCGCAGCATCAGAACCAGGACAGGAGCCGGAATGGGAATCGCGTCGAAGATGAGCTTGAATTTTTACTCGAAGGGCAAGATGGAGGAGGACACCGTGCTGTCGTCGCCGGACACCCGGTTCGGGCCGGGCCTGCTCGGGATGCCGGCTGAAGCAGCCGCTGCTGCCGCAGCCTTGCCGTCCAGCGCGGGCTCCGCCGAGGCAGCCATGCTGCGCCTCGGGAACGTGATGCGCCGCCGCGCCCCGGCCGCGGTCGATGAGCTCGAAGAAGACAAGCTCAGCCTGCCCCTGATCGGCCACCTGTCGCTGCCGCGCCAGCTGCGCCTGCTGCTGACGGCGTTCGCCGCCGGCATCCTGCTGACCATCCTCGGCATGTGGCAGAACGCCGCCGTCAACGCCAGGGTGGCGGCGCAGGTCCAGGTCGCAGGCGACATCCTGATGCACTCGCAGCGGGTCGGCAAGGCAGCGCCGAACGCCCTTGCCGGCAGCGCCGATTCCTTCACCCAGCTGGCCGAGAGCCGCGTCGAGGTGAACCGCGACCTGCAACTGCTGGCGAAGGGCGGCGAGCTTGGCGGCGTGGCCGTGGCGGCCGCGAGCGGCCGCCAGAACGCGCTGTTGTCGCGGGTACGCGCCACCTGGGCCGCGTCGGACCAGGGCGCGGCGAATATCCTGAAAATGCAGCCGGCGCTGACCGCTTTCGACAAGAGCGTGCGCCAGCTCGATTCCCTGGCATCGGAAATGCTGGTGCTGACCGAAGACCTGATGGCGCAGAACGTGGAACGCGGCGCCAGCGCGCGCGAGCTGGCCGCGATCGGCCGCATGATGATGCTGACCCAGCGCCTCGCGCGCGGCGCCAACAGCTTCTTCGCCATCGGCGTGCCGCGCGACGACGCCGCCGTGCGCATCGGAGCCGACAGTGCCGCGTTCCAGCACGCGCTCGACGCGCTGCTGCTTGGGAACGCCGCCCTTCGCAACGACGACCTGCGCGCCAAGCTCGGCCAGGTGCAGCTGCGTTTCGAAGCCTTCCGCAAGGATTTCGCGCCCTTCCTCGACAACCCGGCCGCGTATTCGACGGCGCGCGCCGCCGCGCGCACGATCCACCGCGACAACGAGGTGGTGAAAAAGGAAGTGGCCGCGCTGCAGGGCAGCTACCGCGAACAGCAGGACGCGCAGAGCGCCTGGTTCTGGCTGCTGGTGGTGGCGTCGATCTTCACGCTGGCCACGGCCGGCTCGATCAGCCGCGTCATGCTGCAGGACTCGCGCAACCGCGCCCGCGGCGCCGAGAACCGCCGCCGCGAAGCCGAGGCGCTGCGCCAGCTGGCCCAGGCCAAGGAAGAGGAAGCCAAGGCCACCAACGACCAGAACCAGGCCGCGATCCTGCGCCTGATGAACGAACTGCAGGAAGTGGCGGATGGCGACCTGACCGTGCACGCCACCGTCTCGGAAGACATCACCGGCGCGATCGCCGACTCGGTCAACTACACGGTCGAGGAACTGCGCGGCCTGGTGCTGCGCGTGACCAACACCGCCGAGCAGGTGACGCTGGCCTCTGACGAGGCGCAGCTGACGTCCAGTAAGCTGCTCGGCGCGACCGAGCAGCAGTCGCGCGAGATCGAGGAAGCCTCCTCCACCGTGCTGCGCATGGCCGGCGACATTACCGACGTGTCGAAGTCGGCCAACGAATCGGCCGACGTGGCGCGCCAGTCGGTGGCCGCGGCCGAGCAAGGTTCGGCTGCCGTGCAGAATGCGATCCTCGGCATGCACGAGATCCGCGAGCAGATCCAGGAAACCTCGAAACGCATCAAGCGCCTGGGCGAATCCTCGCAGGAGATCGGCGAGATCACCGAACTGATTTCCGACATTACCGAGCAGACCAACGTGCT
>JAQGLR010000253.1 GCA_028292765.1 Massilia sp.
TGGCCGGTCGCGTTGCTGATCGATGCGGCGTCGCCGCGCACGGCCTGGCGCGCCAGTGCGGCCAGCGCCCGCGCCGCCGCGTCGCGGCCTGGCTCCGGCAAGGATTGCGCCAGCAGCGCGGCGACGATCGGCGCCGCGAACGAAGTGCCGCGCACCTGGCGATACGGCGGCGCGCCGGGCGCCGCGCTCACCATCTGGCTGCCGGGAGCGGCGAACATCACCTGCGGGCCGCGGGCGGCTTCCGGCAGCGGCCGCCCCTGGCGGTCGACCCCGCTCACACCGACCACGCCCGGATAACTGGCCGGATACAGCGGCGGCGCGGCCGGGCCGTCGTTGCCCACGGCCGCCACCAGCAAATGGCCGCGCGCGAGCATGGCCGCGACCGTGCGGCCGAGCGTGGCGTTCGCCGGCCCGACCAGGCTCAGGTTGACGACGCCGACCCGCCCCTTCGCCATCCAGGCCAGCGCGGCGGCGATCTTGTCGGCCGAGCCGCCGGTCGGGCTGTCGCAATAGATGTCCGCCGCATACAGCCGGGCGCCCGGCGCCGCGCCGCGGAAGCGCTCGGCGCGGCCGACCATCAGTGCCGCCACCGCCGTGCCGTGCGGCGCCGGGTGCTGCACGCCGCCGCAACCGAACTGTTCGATCGCAGCGTCGGCAAAGACCCGGTGTGCGGTATCGACGCCGCTGTCGATCAGCCCGACGCGACTTTGTCCGCCCCCTGGCGCGCCGCCGCCGGCCTGGTCGGCGCTGCCGCCGCCGACGCCGTCCATGGCCGCGCTGGCGCCGCCCAGATACACGTGGTTGAAGTCGAAGGTGGCCTGTGGGTCGAGCGTGCGCAGGCGCGCCAGCGCGTCGGCGGTCGCCATGCCGGCGGGTGCACGCAGCACGACGAGCGACTCGCCGAGTTCCTCGAACTGCTGCTCGCGCACCACCTCGAAGCCGATACGGGCGGCCTCGCGCAGGACTGCGGGCGTTGGCGAGGCCGCCAGGATTTCGCGGCGCACGACCGGTTCGCCACGCGGGTCGCGCTCGAGCACGTCGCGGTGCCGGCGCAGCAGGTCGCTCACCTGTCCAGGCCGAAGCAGGCCGAGCTCGCCCGGCACCACCCGGTCGAGCAGGCGCTCGGCGGGGCGCACCAGGTTGTCCAGCCCGGACGGACCGAGCGGCTGCGGCAGCCCTTGCGGCAAATTCACGGATGGCAGGCGCAACTGGGCCTGGGCGGCGCCGGCGCCGTACAGCGCGAGTGCAAGCGCCGAGACGGCCCGCAGCAGGCTTTTTGAAAGGGAACGGCGGCGTGTCATGGTCGGGTTCATGGATTGCGTAGATGATGGGTAGATGCGGTTGAGCACTATATTAATAAAACGGTTGGCAGATGGAATAAAATCCCTCGCGCCGACGTTTACCCGAAGTGATCACCACAAACACCCTATGCTTGCCAACGAAATTGCCGCCCTGCTGCCCCGGATGCGCCGCTTTGCGCGCTCCTTGACCTTCCACCGGGAAGATGCCGACGACCTGGTGCAGGTCGCCATGGAGCGCGCGCTCGGGCGTTCCGAACAATATACCGAAGGCACGCGCCTGGACAGCTGGCTGTTTCGCATCGTCCGCAACGCCTGGATCGACGAAGTGCGCAGCCGGGTACGCCGCGACGCCTTGTTCGCACCCGAGGAGGAAGGCGAACATGTCGGCCACGACGCGGCGGAGGCGCAGCAGCAGCGCATGGCCGTGCAGAAAGCGGTGAGCCTGCTATCCGAAGAGCACCGGATGGTGGTCGCGCTGGTGCTGGTGGATGGCTTGCCGTACAAGGAAGCGGCCGAGGTGCTGGAAATTCCGATCGGCACGCTGACGAGCCGGCTGGCGCGGGCGCGCGACGCACTACAGAAACTGTTGCTCGATGAGACAAGGACCGTAGCATGAACTTTTCCGACGAAACCCTGATGGCCTACGCCGATGGGGAGCTGGGCGAACCCCGGCGCAGCGCCGTCGAGGCCGCCGAGCGCGACGACCCGGCAGTCGCGGCAAGCATCGCGCGCCACCGCGCGCTGCGCGCCAATGTCTTTGCCGCCTTCGCCGGCGTGCTCGACGAGCCGGTGCCGGCGCGCCTGCGGGCGGCTGGAACCGGCGCCGGCGCGGAAACGGGAACCGGAACCGGGACCGGCGACGGGGCGCGGACGCAAACGCGTAGCGGCACGATCGCCTCGCTCGACGCCGCCCGCGAGCGCAAGGCGAAAGCACGCGAAGCGGTTCAGGTGGCGAAGGCTGCCGGCGTGCCGCAGCGCGCATGGCCGCGCTGGGGCGCACTGGCAGCCTCGCTGGCGGTCGGCGTGCTCGCCGGCAGCGTCTGGATGAAAGGCGGCATCGGTGGCGGCGACGCCGGCTTTGTCGCGACCGACGCGAGCGGCCGCCTGGTCGCACGGGGCGAGCTGGATGGCGCGCTGTCGCAGCAGTTGGCCAGCGATGCGCAACCGGACAAGCGTGTCCAGGTCGGCGTCAGCTTCGCCGCCCGCGGCGGCGGCTATTGCCGCAGCTTCAGCGCCGGCCGCAGCGCGGGCCTTGCCTGCCGTGAGGGCGATACCTGGCGCATCCCGGTGCTGCAGGATGCCCCTGCCCCTGCGCCGGCCGGCAGCGGCGCCTACCGCCAGGCGGCCGGCACGGCGCCCGCCGCCGTGCTCGAGGTCATCGACGAACGTATCGACGGCATGACGCTCGACGCCGCCGCCGAGCGTGCCGCGCGCGACCGCGGCTGGAAGCGCTGAACGGGGCACAACACCGACCCGTCCAACGGCCCCGCGCTGCCTGCTATACAATCGTTTTCAAGCGGCGCCCATTGTCGGCGGCGCCAGCGCTTACTTGGGAGAAAAAATGTCGGGCTATAGCATCAATATTGAAGAAAAAACGCTCGCGGGCAATAACTTTCGCGAAGTCCTGTACACCACGCCGCGCAGCCAGCTCGTCATCATGACGCTGCAGCCGGGCGAAGAAATCGGCATGGAACACCACGACGACCACGACCAGTTCATCCGCGTGGAAGAGGGCGAAGGCGTGGCCATCCTCGACGGCGAAAAGCATGTGCTCGAAGACGGCACCGCAGTGGTCGTCCCGGCCGGCACCGAGCACAACGTCATCAACACCTCGACCACCGCGCCGATGCGCCTGTACACGATCTACACCCCGCCCGAGCACCCGGACGGCATCGTGCACGCGACCAAGGCCGAGGCCGACGAGTACGAAAAGCAGCACGGACACTAATCGGGGAAACCCGTGGCAACCCCGGCGGGAACTCCCCCGGGGTTGCTCCGGTTTATCGTGCGCCGAGGAAGGTTTTCACTTCGGTCTGGAAGCGCTGCGGCTGGTCCCACATGATGAAGTGGGCGCTGTCCGGAATGCGCTTCAGCACCACGTTCCTGGCCGGAGAATAAGCGCCCTTGTAGCCGGCGTCGAACTGCTCCGGCGGCACCGGCACGCTCTGCGGCTGGACATACAGCACGGTGACGGGCACCTTGATCTTCGGGAGCTCCGGGATCAGGTTGGTGACGATCAGCTCACGGTAGGCGCGTGCTCCCACGTCCGGGTCGCTCGCCTGCGAATCTTCGATGGCGCCGGTGCGCATCGACTCGGTGTTGACCATGCCCCTGATGGTGTCGCTGGCGCCTTTCGCGCGCTGTTCGGGGCTGGCGCTGCGGATGCGGGCGGCGACCTGGTCTCCGATCGCCGCGACCTTGTCGGGAGCGGCGAGCGGACCGGCGAACAGCATGCCCATGTACGGGAACATGTCGACCACCATCAGGCGCGACAGCGCATCCGGATGGCGGCTCGCCAGCATCATCCCGATGGTGCCGCCCAGCGAGTGGCCGATGACGGCCGGCTGCTTCAGGCCGGCGTCGCGGATGTAGCGCGCGATCTCTTCGGCCACCGGCGCCGCCACCGCGCCTTCCTTGTTACCGCCGACCGGCTGGCCGCCGAAGCCCGAGACCTGCACCAGGTGGTAGCGGTAGCCCGGCACTGCGGCCACGGTCGAGGCCCAGGCGCGCGGCGAGGAATTCAGGCCCGGAATCAGCACGACATCCGGGCCCGCGCCCTCGGCCCTGACCGTGATGCGGTCCGAGCTGAAGGGAGCGGCCAGCGCCCCTGCCAGCGGCGAGGCAAGCGCGACGGCCACCGCCGCGGATAGAAAGGAACGGCGCGAAACTTTCGTGAAATTCATTCAACCTCCTTGTCGTGTTTGAATAACGCAGCTTGTTGCCGCCAGCGTTCCGCGAAGCCTTTGAGCGGACAGATGAGTATAGTGCGCAGGCGTTCGAAAAGCTTCACCAAAAGTAAGCAGCCGGGTGAATCATGAGCGAGCCCAGCGTGGGCAAGCCCCATCACACGCCAGTCTGCTGGCTTGGCAGCCGGTTCGCGCGCATTCGCGGCCATGCCTGCCGCGCGCTCGAATTCGGCGGCGGCCTCGGGGCGCCGCCCCAGCTTCTCCAGCAAATCCGTCAATCGTGCATGCACCCGCCATGCGGCATGTTCCGGGTATCGTCCGATACTTCCTACAGCGGCGACGCATTTGCTCCTATTGCCGTTTGCGGGGACGTGGCTACCATCAAGGAATGGTGAATCCATAGAAGGAGGCAAGATGGGTGAAAACAAAGGCAAGGGTACGAAAGGCCGCAACTACGACGAACTGTCCGGCGTGGGTACGAGCAGCGCCGGCGTCACCGGTACCACGGGCAACCTGAACAATGGCGTGCGCGATGGCGGCATCGGCAAGCCGGCGGCTGGCGACAGCGGCAACCGCAACCGCCAGTCGGCCGACACGGACGATGGCGACACCACGCCGGCACTGGGTACCGGGACGCGCTCGAAGAGCGGCGGCAACCAGCAAACCAGCAACCAGGGTTCAGGCCTTGGCAAAAGCCTCGACCAGAACGTTTTGGGCAAGGAGAATTAAGACGATTTGATTCCGGCGCGCCATCTGTGGCACATTGATTGGCGCATTGACGATCCGATGATGGCGGACGCTCCGAAGCCGGGGCGTCCGTCGCGTTGCGTTCAAAGCTCGCGCGCCCCCGTTTCCTTCCAGGGCTCCGCCCCAACGACCCATCATGCGAATACTCCTGCGCACCGTCCTGCTGGCGGGCCTGCTCCTCGGCGGCTGGGCCCTGGTCGGCCCTTACCTGGAGAACATGCTGTACGCCATGCGCCTGGCATCGATGCCGGCCGCGCAGTCGGTGCCGGTGCCGGTACGGGGCGTGGCCCCGCGTGCGCTGGTCGATACCTGGGGTGGCGCGCGCGGCGGCGGGCGCAGGCACGAGGGCATCGATATCTTTGCGAAGCGCGGCACGGCCGTGATCTCGGCCACGGAAGGCATTGTCATGCGCGTGGGCAGCAACCGGCTCGGCGGCCAGGTGGTATGGGTGCTCGGCCCGGGCGGCCAGCGACATTATTATGCGCACCTCGACAGTTACGCCGCCATCGAAAACGGCCAGCGCGTACGCCCCGGCACCATCCTCGGCTATGTGGGCACCAGCGGCAACGCCGCCGGCACGCCGCCCCATCTCCACTACGGCATTTACGAGGCCGGCGGGGCCATCAACCCGTATCCGCTGCTGCGCCACACGAGCGTGGCCGATGCGCAACGGCCGGCGCGGCGGGCCGGAAAGCACAGCGCCCCGCCCTGAGTGGCGGCGCAGGGGTGACCCGCTCCCCGAACGGCGCCTGCTCCCGGCTTATGCTCTAATAAAGCTCCCCCATCCAATGGAACGCCGATGCACATCCCGCCGCCGCAACGCCCTGCCGACCCTGCCGAACTCGACGACGACACCCTCGCCTTCGTGCGTCGCGTCTTCCAGTATGCACGCACCGGCGAGGCCGGCGAGTTGTCCACCCTGCTTGGCCAGGGCCTGCCGCCGAACCTGCGCAACGAACGCGGCGACAGCCTGCTGATGCTGGCCTGCTACCACGGCCACGCCGCCGCTGCGGGCGCCCTGCTCGACGGCGGCGCCGATCCGGAAATCCTCAACGACGCCGGGCAAACGCCGCTCGCCGCCGCCGCTTTTAAGGGCGATGCCGCCTGTGCTTCGCTGTTGCTCGAGCGCGGTGCACGGGTCGACAACGCCGGCCCGAACGGGAAGACGGCCCTGATGATCGCGGCCATGTTCAACCGCGTCGATATCGCGCGCCTGCTGCTCGAGCACGGCGCCGATCCGCTCGCCCTCGACGCGTCCGGCATGTCGATCCGCGAGGCGGCCGCGAAGATGGGCGCCGAGGACGCGGTTGCGCTATTGACGGCCAGCATCGACGCGCGCTGACCGCGGGCAGGGCTCAGTGGGGCTGGCGCAGAAATTCTGTCGCGGCGCGCGCCTGCATCGGCCGGCTGAACAAAAACCCCTGGAACAGGTCGCAGTCGCATTCGGCGAGCGTCTGGTGCTGGGCGCGCGTTTCCACGCCTTCGGCAACCACATGCATGTCGAGCTTGTGGGCGAGCGCCATGATGCCGGCGCACAGGTCGGCGTCCTTCTCGTCGTGGGCGATGTTTTTCACGAACGAGCGGTCGAGCTTCAGGTAGTGCACCGGGAGCTGGCGCAGGTAAGCCATCGAGGAGAAGCCGGTGCCGAAGTCGTCGATCGAGAGGGACACGCCGCCGCCGCGCAGCCGGTGCAGGATCGCGATGGCCAGGTCCGGGTCGGCCATCATCATCGATTCGGTCAGTTCCATTTCCAGGCAACCGTGCCCGATGCCGTGGGCGCGCATCAGGTCGAACACGAAATCGGGCAGCGCGGCGCTGGTCAGCTGGCTGGTCGAGAGGTTGACCGATACCGGGATCGTGCCGAGCCCCGCATTGCGCCAGTCGGCGATCTGGCGGCAGGCCTGTTCGATGACCCAGCGGCCCAGTTGCAGCAGCAGGCCGAGCTGTTCCGCGAGCGGGATGAAGTTGTCGGGCCCGACCAGGCCGACGCCCGGGCGGTTCCAGCGGATCAGGGCCTCGAAGCCCGCCACGCTGCCGTCGCGCCGCATCTTCGGCTGGTAGTGCAAGGCGAATTCGTCGGAACCCATGGCGGCGCGCAGGTCGCGCTCCAGTTCCACGCGCCGCGCCACCGCCCCGCCCAGCTCGGGCGAATAGAACCGGTACTGGTCGCGTCCGCTGTCCTTGGCCGAGTACATGGCCGCTTCGGCCCGGCCCAGCAGTTCCGCCGCATTGCAGCGGCCGCCCAGCGACAGGCTGATGCCGGCGCTGAAGCTCAGGTGCAGCGGCTGGTGCAGCACCCCGTAGGGCTGGCCCAGGTGCGCGCGGATCTGCTCGACCTGTTGCGCCACCTGCTCGACCGACACCGTCCCCGGCAGCGTAAAAGCGAACTCGTCGCCTGACAGGCGCGCCAGGTTGCCTAGCGCGACGTCGCACTGCTGCAGCCGCTGGCTGACAAGCTGGATCACTTGGTCGCCGATGCCCTGGCCGTAATTATTGTTGATGAACCTGAACTGGTCGAGGTCGATGATCACGACGGCCAGCCAGGTTCCGCCGAGGGTCGCCATCAGCAATTGCTCTTCCAGGGTCGACTCGAACATGGTCCGGTTGGCCAGCCCCGTCAGGGAATCGGTGATGCGTTCGTGCTCGAGCCGGATGCGCAGGCGGCGCAGCTCGGTAATCTCCGTCGAGAAGCCGATCAGGCAGGTCGGCTGGCCGGGCAGGCGCAGCGGGATCTTGCGCGAGCGAAAATGGTGCTTGCAGCCATCGGCGCCGACGATCGTTTCCTCGCGCACTTCCTCGCCGCCGCCTGCCAGCACGGCGTTGTCGTATTCGGTCACCCGCGCCGCCAGGTCCGCCGGCATCAGGTCGCGGTCGGTGCGCCCGATCAGGTCTTCCAGCTTGCGCCCGTACAGGTCCAGCACGGGCTGGTTGGCGTACAGGTAACGGCCCTGGGCGTCCTTCAGGTAAATGGCGGCGTCGACATTTGCGAGGATGGTGTCGAGCAGCGCATTGCGCTCGACCAGTTGCTCGACGGCGCGGCGCTGCGCAGTGATGTCGGTCGAGATGCCGCACAGTCCCAGCACGCGGCGGTCGCTGTCGAACAGCGGCAGCTTGACCGTGCGGAAACTGCGGCATTCGCCGTTGCGCAGGTAGACTTGCTCGTCAATATCCACCTTTTCGCCGCGCATGGCGGTGCGGTCGGTGTCGAGGACGACCGAGCGCGCCGTGTCGATGAAGGCGTCGTCGGTGCGGCCGACGATTTGTTCAGCCGGAACGCCGAACGCGGCGGCCAGCGACTGGTTCACGAACCGGTAGCGGCCGTCCACGTCCTTGACATAGAAGCAGGCCTCGAGCGTATCGACGAGCGTCCACAGGTTGCGCAACTGTTCGATGCCGACGGCCACGCCGGCTCCGTCCACTTCGTCGGGTTCGCGATCGGACGCGGTGCCCGGCGCACCCGCGTCCCGCGGTTTTTCCATGCTGCCCTCCTCCCCGGGGATCGGCTTCGCTGCAACCAGTGTAGCCCGATTGCGCCCGCTTGCGGCCCCCGCTTGCGCCGCTTACTTCGTGACCGCCAGCACGCTACGCCGCCCACCCTTGAAGGTGTACAGGGTGATGGTGCCGTCGCGGATGTCGCCGCGCGCATCGAATGCGACCAGGCCGGTGACGCCCTTGTACTCGATTTTCGCGAGCGCCGGCAGGTACCTGGCGGGAGCGGTGGAGCCGGCCCGGACCATCGCCTCGGCCATCGTCATCACGGCATCGTAGGCATACGGAGCGTTGATCTGGACGTCGATGCCGAAGCGCTTCTTGTAAGCCGCGCGGAAATTGTCCATCGCCGCCTTGCCGGCCGCGTCGACGCCGCCGGCCTCGGCGCAGAACACCTGGCCGTCCGCCATCGCGCCGCCCGAGAGCTTGTGGATTTCGTCCGAGCAGATGCCGTCGCCGCCCATCATTTTCGTGTTGAAGCCGAGCTGCTTCATCTGGCGCAGCATCGGGCCGGCGGTCGAGCTCATGCCGCCAAAGAAGACCAGGTCGGGTTTGGTGGCGCGGATTCTGGTCAGGATGGCGTTGAAATCGGTTGCCTTGTCGTGCGTGAATTCGCGGGCGACGACCTTCGCGCCCTGTTGCTGCAGGCCCTTGGCGAATTCGACGGCGAGGCCCTGGCCATAGGCGGTGCGGTCGTCGATCACGGCCACGCGGCGCGCGCCGACGTTCTTGACGGCATAGCGGCCCAGTGCCTGGCCCAGCTGCACGTCGTTCGCCACCACGCGAAACGCCGTGTTGAATCCCTGCTGCGTGTATTTCGGGCTCGTGCTCGACGGCGAAATCTGCGGGATGCCGGCCTGGTGGTAGATTTTCGAGGCCGGGATCGTGGTGCCCGAGGTTTCGTGGCCGACGACGCCGTTCACCTTCGCATCGACCAGCTTCTGGGCGACGTTGGTGGCCTGCTTCGGGTCGCCGCCGTCGTCCTCGGCCATCAGCTCGAAACGCACCTTCTTGCCGCCAATCAGCACGCCGCGGCTGTTCAGCGCCTCGATCGCCATGCGGGCGCCGTTTTCGGTGTCCTTGCCGAAATACGCGACCGGACCGGTCACGGCGGCCGAGTGGCCGATCTTCACGACTTCCTGGGCCGATGCCAGGCCGGCGCTTGATAACAACACGACTGCGGCGGCGGCCACGACTGCTTGCTTCTTCATGCATTCCTCTTGATAGCGATGACGATGGCGCCAGCCGGGGCCGGCGCAAAGGAGCAACTATATCAAGGATGGGCGTGCGGCGTGGCGGAGCAAGCCGCCTTGCGGCATACTAAACCCTCGTGCCCGGCGCGCATCGATGGCAGCCTCGGGCAAGATGGCGGAGTTGGCGGAGCTGGCGTAGTCGGCCCGCTGCGTTCAGGGAGAGCACCATGACCAGCAAGCCGCACGGCCAGCCCGGCCAGCCCCGCCACGAGGAGGCTGCGCAACCGAGCTTTCGCACCCTGCTCTACCGTTTCATCTTCTTCGACTGGCTGTTCGCCGACGTCGGCCGCGCGCGCACACCGGTCGAGCGCCATGCCGCGACCCAGCACAACCGCCGCATGAGCAAATACCTGCCGGTCTACCTGCGCCGCTGGTCCTTCCTGACCGTTTTTGGTTTCGCGCTCGGTTGCCTGGTCGAGCGCGCCCTGCAGGCAACGCTGCTGTCGGCCTGGTTCTTTACCTGGTCGTGCATCACCGCCACCGGCGCCGTCGTCATCACGGTGGCGTGGATTTTCCTCGCCCAGCCGCAGCAGCCGTGACTGCCGATATAATCCTGAGCAGCCGCGCACGCCTGCCCGGCACCCCGACCCTGGAAAGCATATGAAGAAAGCCCTGTCCCTGCTGCTGTTCGTGTCAAGCGCCGCACTGGCCGACGACGCCGCCGTCCTGAAATGCCGCGCCCTGCCCGATGCGGCCGGCCGCCTTGCCTGCTACGATGCGATGCCGGTCGGGGTGACGCCGGCTGCCGCTCCAGCCGTGGCCGCAGCTGCCCCTGCGCCTGCGCGCGCCATCCCCGGGTTTGGCTTCGGCAGCGAAAGCGTGAAAAAGAACGTCGACGCGTTGCCGAAAGCGATGGAAAGCACCATCATCGGCGAGTTCGACGGCTGGGGCCCGAATGCGCGCATCAAGCTGGCCAACGGCCAGGTATGGCGCGTCATCGACGACAGCTCGGCGGTGCTGCCACGCCGCAGCAACACGAAAGTACGGATCGAACGCAACCTGTTCGGTACCCTGTTCCTGAATGTCGAGGGAAGCAACAGCGCGGCCAAGGTGCGCCGCGTCGAATAGGCGGATCGGCACAGCGATGAAGAAGAGCGATCGGCGCGACGCCATCCTGGCGGCCGCCCTCGAGGTGTTCGCGGAATCGGGCTTCGACCGTGCGTCGATGTCCGACATCTGCACGCGCGTCGGCTATTCGAAGGCGACGCTGTACAGCTATTTCGGCTCGAAGGAAGCCCTGTTCCTCGAGCTGGTCGGCGAAGCGACCCAGCTCGGGCTCGACGCCGTGCACGGCACGCTGGCCGCCCCGGCGCCCGACCTCGATGCTGCGCTCGCGCGCTTTGCGAGAGCCTACCTGGCCCACAGCTTCTCGCCGCGGGTTACCGTGCTGCGGCGCCTGCTGGTGTCGCTGGCGGGCCGCCCCGGCTTCGAAGGCGGACATTACGATCTCGGCGCCGCGCTTACCATGGTGATGCTCACCCGCTTCCTGAGGGGCGAGATGGATGCCGGACGCCTGCGCGAGGCCGACCCGACGCGCGCCGCCCTGCACCTCAAAAGCCTGCTCGAGGCGGAGTGGAGCCGGCGCTACCTGTTCGAAGCGCCGCCGGCCCTGACGCCGGAACAGATCGAGCGCACGACGGCGAGCGGGCTGTCGATCTTCATGGCCGCCTACGGCCCGCCGGGCGCAACTACGGCAGGACTTGCCGGTACTGCGGAACAAGCATGAAACGCATTACCAGAAACATCGGACTAAGCCTGTTGCTCTGTGCGCCCCTGTGCGCCCTTGCGGCCGACCTGGCCCGCGGCGCGCGCCTGTTCGGCTCGCGCTGCGCATCCTGCCACAGCGTCGGCCCCTCGGCGCGCGCCGGCTTCGGGCCGCCACTCAATGGCGTATTCGGCAGGCGCGCCGGCAGCGCGCCGGACTTCCGTTATTCGGCGGCGATGGCGAAGTCGAACATCGTCTGGAACGACAAGAATTTGGCCGCATTCCTCGACGAGCCCGACGATATCGTGCCCGGCACCAAGATGCGCTTCTGGGGGATGAGCAACGAAAGCCAGGTGGCGGACTTGCTGGCCTACCTGCGCAGCCATCAGCAGACGAAGGCGCGCTAGCGCTTCTTGCCATGCAGCGCCTGGCGCGAGCGCTTGCGCTCCTCGGCCTTCTCGCAACGGCGCTTCTGCTCCTCGGTCTCGGGCACCAGCGGCGGCACCGCCTGCGGCTTGCGGTTCGCGTCCACGGCCACCATCGTGAAATAGCAGCTGTTGGCGTGGCGCTGGGTGCGCTGCTGGATGTTCTCGGTTACGACGCGGATACCGATCTCCATCGAACTCGTGCCGGTGTAGTTCACCGAGGCGAGGAAGGTCACCAGTTCGCCGACGTGGATCGGCTGCAGGAACATGACCTGGTCCACCGACAGCGTCACCACATAGGAACCGGAATAGCGGCTGGCGCAGGCGTAGGCCACGCTGTCGAGGAATTTCAGGATCGTGCCGCCGTGGACGTTGCCCGAAAAGTTCGCCATATCGGGCGTCATCAGGACCGTCATCGTCAGTTCGTGGACTGGTCGTCCCTGGTGGTCGTTCATGGCGGATCCTGTGGAGTGGAGTGAAAGCGGCGGTTTTGGCGCGGCAGCGCCCCGAGAAACATTCTACGGCGATTCGCGCGTTCTTACTTTCATTTTTGCAAGCGGCCAGGATGGCTTACGCCAGCCGGAAGCTGCCCTCGGCCGCGAGCACCCCCCCGCAATACAGCGCCCAGGTGTCCGGCTCGGTTCCCTGCGCCAGCACGACGCTGGCGCCGAGCGGAACCGGCGCCCGGAAGCGCACCGAGATCGCGGTCACGCGCTGCCCCCGCTGCCCCGTTACCTGCTCCAGCTGCGCCGCCGCCTTGCCGACCGAATGCATGCCGTGGATGATCGGCTCGCGCAGCCCCATCAGGCGCGCGGTCCAGCGGGCGAGGTGGATCGGGTTCCAGTCGCCCGACACGCGCGCATAGGCGCGCCCCGCCGAGCGTGGCAGCGTCCATTCGGCGATGGCGGCGCCCGGTTCGGTCGGCGCCGGCGCCGCGCCTCCGCGGCGCTTTCCGCGCACGGCCAGGTACTTGCTGGTGCAGGTGAAGACGGTCACTTCGCCGCACCTGCCCTCGGTCTCGAGCGCGCAATACACGGCGCCCAACCCGGTCGGCGGCAGGATGGCGATGCGGGTGGACAGGCGGATTGGCCCCAACAACTGGCCGCCTGGCGGCGTGCCGTGCAGGACCAGCGCGTTCTCGACATGGACCATGCCGGCGATCCGGTACGGGAAAGCGGGCGCCAGCATCGTGACCAGGTGGGCGCGCTGCACGGCCAGGTAGTAGTAAGTGAGCGGCGTCGAAGCTGGGGCAAAGCCGAGCGCCGCGTTATAGCGCTCGATCTCGGCCCGGTCGGGGGCGGCGGCCATGAACGTGGACGAAAGGGACGCGGTTGGCGCGGGGCCCCGGGCGTGCGGGCGCTTGAGCAGCGCCCGCAGCAGCAAGGACGCCCCCATCGGCGGCAAGGATGGGGGAAGGCATGGGGGCGCGGATTGCCCCTTGTCGAGCGAACGAAACAAGTATTCCTCCCTGAATGGCCGAACAAGCATCGCTTCTTCGACGGTCGCACAATATTCGCGTCACCAAAAAGCTGTGATTGGCTGATAATACTGCCTGACGACGCACTACCGCACTGTCGCATTCCGGAGACCGTATGAGCAATGACCGCCAATCGACCCTGTCGATCCAGAAAAGTTTGATGCCCCTTCCAACCGCCGACCGTTCGGCACTGCTTGCCAATCCCGGTTTCGGCCGCGCGTTCAGCGACCACATGGTCACGATCCGCTACAACGAAGGACGCGGCTGGCACGACGGCAAAGTCGAGGCGCGCGGCATGCTGCCGCTCGATCCGTCGACGATGGTGCTGCACTATGCCCAGGAAATCTTCGAAGGCATGAAGGCCTACCCGCAGCCCGATGGCGGCGCCGCCCTGTTCCGTCCGGAAGCCAACGCCCGCCGCTTCCAGAAGTCCGCCACCCGCCTGGCGATGGCGCCGCTGCCGGAAGAACTGTTCCTCGAGTCCGTGCACGCGCTGGTGTCCGAGGATCGTGACTGGATCCCGCAAGCCGAAGGGTCGGCACTCTATCTGCGCCCGTTCATGATCGCCACCGAAGCGGCGCTGGGCGTACGCCCGGCCAGCGAATACCTGTACTGCGTGTTCGCCTCCCCGGCCGGTAACTACTTCAAGGGCGGCGCGGCCGGCGTGACGCTGTGGGTGTCCGAGAACTACATCCGCGCCGCGCCCGGCGGCACCGGCGACGCCAAGTGCGGCGGCAACTACGCAGCCAGCCTGGCGGCGCAGGCCGAAGCGACCGGCGAAGGCTGCGACCAGGTCGTGTTCCTCGACGCCGTCGAGCGCAAATGGGTCGAAGAACTGGGCGGCATGAACATCTTCTTCGTGTTCGAGGACGGCTCGATCCAGACGCCGCCGCTCACCGGCACCATCCTCCCGGGCATCACGCGCGATTCGCTGATCGTGCTGGCACGCGACATGGGCCTGACGGTGCGCGAAGAGCCGTACTCGATCGACCAGTGGAAGGCGGACGCCGCCAGCGGACGCCTGACCGAAGCCTTTGCCTGCGGCACCGCGGCCGTGGTCACCCCGATCGGCAAGGTCAGGGGCAAGGGTTTCGACGCGGCCATCGGTACCGGTGACGCCGGTCCCGTGACCACCCGCCTGAAGTCGGCCCTGCTCGACATCCAGAACGGCCGCGCCGAAGACAGGCACGGCTGGCTGCGGCGCGTGTTTTAACGAGTAACATCAGTCCCGGGGCGTCGCGCGACGCCTCGGCGCCGGCCTGCAAGTGTTGCACCTTTGCAACAACGGCTTGTCGACTGTTTGCAAACAAGCAATTGCATCCTTATCGGTCTGGCTGCTGCGTCGCTCGGCGCCGCACACGCCCAGACCTATGGAGTCGACCAACCCATCGGAACCAAACCGCTGCGCTTCCTGTTCGGCGCCGGGCTGACCTTTGGCGGCGACACGATGGCCACCGCGACCTATGAAAACGGGGTCGAGATCGATATCGACGGCGGCGGCACCATTGTCATGCACGCGGGCCTGGATTACCGCGTCAGCCCCGAGTTTTCGGTGCAGGGAACGGTCGGCTATCACGTCGACAGCGCCAGCGCCCGCAACGGCGACCTGCGCTTCGAGCGCGTGCCGTTCGAGCTGCTCGGCTATTACCACGTCAACGACAAGGTGCGCGCAGGCGGCGGCCTGCGTTTCGTCACGAACACGGCACTGCGCTGCAGCGGCGCTTGCCGCTTCGGCGACGAAAAGTTCGAGGACACGACGAGCGCCGTCGCCGAACTGGAATACATGTACACGCCGCGCATGGGCTTCAAGCTGCGCTACGTGAACGACGGGTTCAAGGAAAAGACCTGGGGCTACCGCGTCAAGGGCGACCACGTCGGCCTGCTGGCGAACTTCTACTTCTGAGGCGGCGCCCGCCTGAAGCTTTACTGCGGCAGGTCGAACAGCAGCACTTCGGCGTCCCTCGCGTCGGCGAAGCTAACCGTCGCTTCGTCGTCGATGCGCACCGCATCGCCGGCTTCCAGCGCCACGCCGTTCACCGCCACGCCGCCGCGGGCCACGTGAACATAGCCGATGCGCCCTGCCTGCAGCGGGAAGCTGACCGCATCGTTCCCCGCGAGGATCGCAGCGTAGATCGACGCGTCCTGGCGGATCGTCACCGAGCCTTCGCGGCCATCCTTCGAGGCGACCAGGCGCAGCTGCCCGGTCTTCGACGCCGCATCGAAATGCTTTTCTTCGTAGCCGGCCGGCCCGCCGATCTCGTTCGGCTGGATCCAGATCTGCAGGAAGTGCACCGGGTCGGTACGCGACCCATTGAACTCGCTGTGCACCACGCCCTTGCCCGCACTCATGCGCTGCACGTCGCCGTGGCGCAGCACCGAGCCGTTGCCCATGCTGTCCTTGTGCTCCAGCGCCCCGTCCAGCACATAGCTGATGATTTCCATGTCGCGGTGCCCGTGCGAATCGAAGCCGCGTCCTGCCGCCACGCGGTCCTCATTGATCACGCGCAGCGGGCCAACGCCCATGTGGGCCGGGTCCTGGTAGTGGCCGAACGAAAAGGTGTGCTTCGAGTCCAGCCAGCCAAAATTGGCGACGCCGCGTTCTTCCGCTTTACGTACTTTCAACATGATGCGCTCCTTTGTCGTGGGCCATTCGAAGGGTTCGGCCTGGCCGCCTTGTGCATGTGTTGAATTATGGGGCAATCGAACGCGCGCAAAAAGCGAGTAGTTTGCCCGACTATCGTCGAAATTTTCGAACGCCAGCGGCGCCGATCAGTGTTCCTCCCCCGACTGCGCACTGATCGGCTCCCCGATCACATAGAAATGGCCGCCGGCGACGTGGTGGATGCTGCCCCATTCCCGCCCCGCGCTCTCGAAATGCCAGTGCCCGTCACGGAACACGCGCTGGTCTGCCCAAGCCGCCACCACTTCGCCGATGAACAGGTCGTAGGTGGCCTGGTTGTGCGGTTCGGGCACCAGCCGGCATTCCAGCCAGGCCGAGCAGCCCGCGACAAACGGCAGTGCGTCGCCTGCCAGGTGCAGCAGTTCGACGCCGGCGCGGGCCAGCTTGCCGGGCGAGTCGGCGAGGCTGCGCGTGCCGACATCATGCGTCAGTTGCAGCAGCTTGACGGTCGGCACCTGGATCACGAAGCGCCCGCTGCCCTCGACCAGTTCGCGCGTCTTCGTTGCCTTGTCGAGCACCACCGTGAGCTTGGGCGGCGAGAAATCGAGGGCGCAGGCCCAGGCCGCGGCCATGACGTTGTCGACGCCCTCGTGGTGGGCGGAGACCAGCACCGTCGGCCCGTGGTTCAGCAGGCGGTAGGCTTTCTCTAGCGGGACCGGCTGGATGGTTTCATGCATGCTTGGCTCCAAAGGTGTTCGTGCTGCGCTTTAACCGGCACCCTGCACCAGGCGCGCCAGTTCAGGTTCGGTAAAGCCGGCGCGGCGGCGCGCCTCGAGGTTGAACGGCCCCTTCGGGACCGGCGCCTTGTACCGTACGACGAGTTCATCGTAGGTGGCGCGCGGTTCGAGTCCCTGCAGTTCGCACAGGTAGCGATACCAGCGGTTGCCGACCTCGACATGCCCGACTTCGTCGCGCAGGATGATGTCGAGGATGGCGGCGGCCGCCATGTCGCCGGCCTGGGCCAGTTTTGCACGCAGCGGCGGGATCGCGTCCAGCCCGCGCGCTTCCAGCGTGCGCGGCACCAGCGCCATGCGCGCCAGGGCGTCGCCGCAGGTTTTCCCGACCATCTCCCACAGGCTGTCGTGGCCCGGGAAATCGCCGTAGGCGTAGCCGAGTACGTGCAGGTGGCCGGCCAGCATCGAAAAGTGAGTCGCCTCCTCTTTCGCCACCTGCAGCCAGTCGAGGTAGTAGGCGTCCGGCATGCCCGGGAAGCGCCACAGCGCGTCGAGCGCCAGGTTGACGGCGTTGAATTCGATGTGCGCGAGCGCGTGCACGAGCATGGCGCGTCCCTCCACGGTGGCCATCGACCGCCGGCCCACCAGGCGCGGCGGCACCAGTTCCGGGCGCGCGGGCCGGCCGGGAATGGCGACGGTGGTGTCGATCGCCGCATGGCTGTCGATGACGGTCGCGCCGTCGGCCTGCGCCTGCGCCAGTGCGGCGACGGCGTCGGCTTTCGCATACGGGTCGGCCAGGAGCAGGCACTGCAAGGCCTGGGCGCGCAGTTCGGTCGGGTGCGGCATGGTGCTGTCCATCGGGGTAAAGGCCGCAGTTTATCAAACCCGGCAGGGCTCCCCGGTCAGAACAGTGCTCCCTGCGTGCTGGTGAGACGGGCGAAACTGTCGCCCACAAAAGGCAGGATGCCGTCGGCGACGGGTTCCAGCTGCTTCGCCAGGTAGTGTTCGTAGTCGATCGGCGAACGGTTGGCTTCCATGGCTTCCAGCGGCGCCGGCCCGGCGGTCGTCATCAGGTAGCGGATCCAGCCGCCGTTGCGGTATTGCGCCCCCCTTCCTTGGGCGATATGGAAATCGTCGGCGATGCGCGCGGCGCGCACGTGGGGCGGCACGTTGCGCTCGTATTCCTCGAGTGGCCGGCGCAGGCGCTTGCGGTAGACGAGCAGGTCGTCGAAGTCCCCGCTCAGCGTGCGCGCCACATAGTCGCGCACGTAATCCTCGTAGGGCTCGCGCCGGAAGATGCGTCCGTACAGGCCCTGCTGGAACTGCTGCGCCAGCGGGGTCCAGTCGCTGCGCACCGTTTCCAGGCCCTTGTACACGATCTCCTCGCCGCCCCCGGGCGTGCCGGCCAGGCCGGCGTAGCGCTTCTTGCTGCCTTCGTCGGAGCCGCGCACGGTCGGCATCAGGAAGCGCCGGAAGTGGGTGTCGTACTCCAGTTCGAGCGCGCTCTCGAGCCCGAGCTCCTCGCGCAGGTGGGCGCGCCACCAGCCGTTGACGTGGTCGACCAGTTCCTGGCCAATGCGCAGCGCGTCAAGGTCGGCATGGGCCCCGCCGAGCCAGACGAAGGTGGAGTCCGTGTCGCCATAGATCACCTGGTAGCCGCGCGCCTCGATCAGCTCGCGCGTGCGGTGCATGATCTCGTGGCCGCGCATGGTGATGGAGGAGGCCAGGCGCGCATCGAAGAAGCGGCAGCCGGTGGTCCCGAGCACGCCGTACATGGCGTTCATGATGATCTTCAATGCCTGTGACAGCGGCTGGTTTCCGGCCCGCTTGGCGGCCTCCCTGCCCTGCCACACGCGGGTCACGATGCCGGGCAGGCAGTGCCGGCTGCGCGAAAAGCGCGCGCCGCGAAAGCCCGGCACGGTGTCGGCCTCCGGCTCCTCCAGCCCGGCCACCAGCCCCACCGGATCGATCAGGAAGGTGCGGATGATCGACGGGTACAAGCTTTTGTAGTCGAGCACCAGCACCGAATCGTAGAGGCCCGAGCGCGAATCCATGACGAAGCCGCCCGGGCTGTCCGCGCCGGGCACGTCCCCGATGTTGGGGGCCACCCGGCCCAGGCGGTGCATCAGCGGAATGTAGGCATGTTCGAAAGCGGCGACCGAACCGCCGCTGCGGTCCGCAGCCAGGCCGGTGACGCTGGCGCGCTCCAGCAGGAAGGTCATCAGCCTGGTCTTGTCGAAGATACGGGTGACCAGTTCGCAATCCTTCAGGTTGTAGCGCGCCAGCGCCGGCTTGTCCTGTTCAAACATGCGGTCGATCGAGGCCATGCGGTCATAGGGATTGTCGATGGACTTGCCCTCGCCGAGGAGGCTTTGCGCCACGTTCTCCAGGCTGAACGAGGGAAAGCTCCAGGTGGCCGAGCGCAGCGCCTCGATGCCGTCGATGACCAGGCGGCCGGGCAGGCCTGCGAAATAATGCGCCTGGCGGTCGGCTCCCGCCCTGGCGCTGGCATTTGCGTTGATCCGACACTCCATCGAGGTGCCGCCGCGGCCGATGCGCAAGGGATGCTGCAGGCGCTCGGCGTGCTCGTGCAGCACGCGCAGGTCGAACCCGATCACGTTCCAGCCGATGATGGCGTCAGGATCGTGGCGCGCCATCCACGCTTCCAGTTTCGCCAATAAGGCGAGACGGGTGTCAACATAGTCGAGGTCGAAGTCAAGCCTGCCAGCGTCGCCATTCGGTGGCCCCAGCATGTAGACCTGGCGCTGGCCGCAACCCTCCAGACCGATCGAGCGGAGCTCGCCTTGCATGGTCGTCTCGATATCGAGCGAGACGGTGCGCAGCCGGGGGCGGTAGTCGGGCGCCGGTTTCAGGTGCGCGTCCAGCAGCAGGGCCGGATCGCCAGGAGCCGGCCTGCCCGTAAAGGCCACCGGCGCCGTGATGAAGCGTTCCATCAAGTAGCGCTCGGGTGGGCGGATGTCGGCCTCGTAGACGTCGATCCCGTGCTCGCGAAGGCGCTTTTCCAGGCGCAGCAGATGGCGGTAATGGCGGCAGTACAGGCCGAGCACGGGACGCTGGCGGAAGTCGCACAGCGCCAGCGGACGCAGTTCGACACCGCGTTCCCGCTGCAACAAGGCTCTTGCCGCCGCCTCCTGCTCGGCCGGGACGAAGGCGACCGCCTCCGCCGCCGGCAGCCGCAGGCGGCATGGGCCGTCGTCGGTGGCGAGCCAGAGCTCGACTTCGACGCCGTCGATGCCGTGGTTGCTGACATCTCGCCAGTGGCGCGTCAGCAGGAAGCCCTGCTTTGAATCACTCATATCGAGGAGGGTGCGGCATGGTGCGATCCATCGGGGCAAAGGCGGCAGTTTATCAAATCGGCCGCTGACCGGGATTCGGGTATCCTCGGGGCTTGCGGCTGGCTTGCCAGCGAACGCCCTGCCCTCATCTATTTATCCATGAACGACCGCGCGCCCTTCGACAGCATCCGCCACGACTTCCACCCGGCCGTGGCAAGCTGGTTCGCCGCCAGCTTTCCCGCCGCGACCGAGGCCCAGCTGCGCGCCTGGCCCCTGATCCAGGCCGGGCGCGCGACCTTGGTCGCCGCGCCCACCGGTTCCGGCAAGACCCTGACCGCCTTCCTGGCGGCGATCGACGACCTGGTGCGCCAAAGGGAGGCCGGGCCGCTGCCGGACGCCACCCAGGTGCTGTACGTGTCGCCCCTGAAGGCCCTGTCGAACGACATCCGCGTCAATCTCGAGGGGCCTCTGCTTGGCATCGGCGGCCAGCTTGCCGCGATGGGATTGCCCGAACACGGCATCCGCAGCGCCGTGCGCACCGGCGACTCGACTACCGCCGAAAGCAACGCCATGCGCATACGGTCGCCGCACTTCCTGTTCTCGACGCCGGAGTCGCTGTACGTGCTGCTCGGTTCCGACAGAGGGCGCGCAATGTTATCGACCGTGCGCACCGTGATCGTGGACGAAATCCATGCGGTCGCGGGTAGCAAGCGCGGCAGCCACCTGGCGCTGAGCCTGGAGCGGCTGGACGCATTGTGCGGGCGACCCAACATGAACCTTGTGCGCATCGGCCTGTC